>CAIJLW010000033.1 GCA_903821685.1 uncultured Sphingomonadales bacterium
GCCGATCACGATATTCTGCGGCGTGTTGGGCTTCAACCAGATGGTGTAGACAATCGCGTAAAAGAAGATCGAAAAGGCAAGCAATCCCGCACATAGCCAATTGACCGCAACGCCCATGATACCAACTGAGAAAGCAGCAAGGCCAATGCCAAAGTTCAGCGCAGACGCCCGATCCATTCGCCCCGCGGGCAGCGGACGGCCCGCCGTCCGTGCCATTTTGGCGTCAATGTCGGATTCGAAATATTGGTTCAGCGCACCACAGGCCCCCGCGCCCAAGGCCAGGCAGAGTATCGCGGTAAAACCAATGACCGGATGAATACTACCCGGTGCCGCCAATAACCCGCACAGCGCGGTAAAGACGACGAGCGACATCACGCGGGGCTTGGTCAAAGCCCAGAAGTCGCGCCACTCTGCCGGCAAAATAATGTCACGCGTTGCGGTTGTCATGCCTGTTCCCAAACGTACGAAACGTTTTAAGCGGCGAACCGCCGCCGGTTACTTAATAACCGGCAGCGTTTCGAACTGGTGATATGGTGGAGGGCTTGTCAGCGTCCACTCAAGCGTGGTCGCACCTTCACCCCAATAATTGTCTTCCGCTCGGCGGCCAGCTACCAACGACCAGATTACATTGACGAAGAAGATCAACACGCCAACTGCCATGATCGCATATCCAAAGGAAGCCACGCCGTTCCAATAGGCAAAGGCCTCTGGATAATCAGGGTATCGACGCGGCATACCCGAGTTGCCGAGGAAGTGCATCGGGAAGAACAAGACGTTTACGCCGATGAAGAATATCCAGAAATGCAGATGGCCAAGGAATTCATTCAGGTGGCGGCCCGACATCTTGCCGAACCAATAATAGAAGCCGGCAAAGAGCGAGAACACCGCACCCAGCGACAGCACGTAATGGAAGTGGGCCACAACATAATAAGTGTCATGCAAGTTATCGTCGAGGCCGCCATTGGCCAGAACAACACCCGTCACGCCGCCAACAGTGAACATGAAGATGAAGCCCATCGCCCAAACCATAGGTGTCTTAAAGCTCACCGAACCGCCCCACATGGTTGCGATCCAGCTGAAGATCTTGATACCCGTTGGTACCGCGATCACCATAGTAGCAGCCGTGAAGTACATTTTCATGTCAACGCTCATGCCCGTGGTGAACATGTGGTGCGCCCAGACAACGAAGCCGACGACGCCGATTGCAACCATGGCATAGGCCATGCCGAGATAGCCAAACACTGGCTTGCGGCTGAAGGTTGCGACGATCTGGCTGATGATACCGAAACCTGGCAAGATCATGATGTACACTTCAGGGTGACCGAAGAACCAGAACAGATGCTGATACAAGACAGGGTCACCGCCAGCCGACGCATCAAAGAATGCGCCGCCAAAGTTACGGTCAACCAGAAGCATGGTAATTGCAGCCGCCAACACTGGCAAAGCGAGCAACAGCAAAAATGCCGTTACCAACACCGACCACACGAACAGCGGCATTTTGTGCAAGGTCATTCCCGGCGCGCGCATGTTGAAAATGGTGGTGATGAAGTTAATGGCACCCAAAATCGACGCTGCACCAGCAAGGTGAAGCGAGAAAATGGCCATGTCTACAGCCGGACCGACCGAGCCAGAGGTTGAAAGTGGAGCATAGACCGTCCAGCCGGTTCCAGCGCCCAAACCTGTGCCGCCTGGCACAAAGCTTGATCCGAGCAACATGATGAAGGCAACAACCGTCAGCCAGAAGCTAATATTGTTCATGCGGGGAAACGCCATGTCAGGTGCGCCAATCATCAAAGGCACAAACCAGTTACCAAAGCCACCGATGATGGCGGGCATGACCATGAAGAACACCATGATCAGGCCGTGGGCGGTGATCAGCACGTTCCACATGTGATAGGCTTCATCGAGCGACGCTTCCTTGCCGGCCATCATCGATGCCCAACCTTGAAGATACTGAATGCCAGGAGCAGCAAGCTCCAACCGCATCAGACCAGAAATAGCACCACCAATGATCCCTGCGAAAATTGCGAAAATCAGATAGAGCGTTCCGATGTCTTTATGGTTAGTCGACATGAACCACCGGGCGAAAAAGCCCGGCTTGTGGTCCGCGTCATGATGGTCATGCGCATGAAGGTCTGTACCTGTGGCAGCAATGGTTGTCATCCGTTTAGCCTTTTTACTTAGTTGGCGCTGCAACAGGTGCAGCAACAGTGTCGATGGGGGTTGCAGCGGCGGCAGGCGCCGCAGGAGCAGGTACATTTTCGCCCGCAGGCGCGGCGGCAGGGGCAGGCTTAGTCGTCCCAGGCATTGTGCCGCCCTGCGCCTTCACCCAAGCCGCAAATTGCGCCGGCGGAAGTGCCTCCACGACGATTGGCATGAACGCGTGGCGCGCTCCGCAGAGTTCAGAGCATTGCCCAAAATATACACCAGGCTTCGTAATCGTGAGCGATTTTTCGTTCAGACGACCGGGAACAGCATCAAGCTTGAACCAAAGCGACGGCACCGCAAATGCGTGAATCACGTCCGCGGCAGTCGTTTGGATGCGCAAAGGTACGCCCGCAGGCACAACCATGCGGTTGTCCGCAGCCATCAGCTTTGGCCCATCATTTTCGGTGCGGAAACGCTCGCCCTTGGCAACGTCGCCTTCTTCCTTGAGCATGTTGGAAACAACTTCAAAGCCGCCATGGTCGGGATATGTGTATCCCCAATACCACTGATAACCGGTTGCCTTAATAGTGACGGCATCTGCTGGCGCTGGCTTAAATTGCTTGGCCAACAAATCTAGCGATGGGTAAGCGATACCCAAGAGGATGAGCACGGGTAGCAAGGTCCACACAACTTCGATAAAGGTATTGTGCGTCGTTTTCGATGGCACTGGATTGGCACGGCGGTTGAAACGCACGATCACCCATAGCAGAAGGCCAAGGACAAACAGAGAGATGATGGTGATGATTGGCAAAAGGATAGCGTTGTTGATCCATTTTGCATATTGGCCATTATCGCTGAATTGTTCCTGAAAGTCGATTTCCTTCGGCTTTGGCATGCCAACGCTGTCTTCATAATTGGGACGCATGGGCGTGTAACCCGGCAACGCGCCATCCATGGATTTCGGCGCAGCGGCAGCTGCTGGCGCTGCTTCAGCCGCAGGTGAAACCGGGGTAACAGCAGCAGGCGTCGCCACGACGGGCGCAGCCACTTCCTTAGTTACTGGCGTCGGCGCAGGATTCGCAGGCTGCGCCATCGCCAATGAATGCGCGGTCAGGACAACGAGCAATACCAACAATTTCTTCAACATATTCATCAACTTGGCCCCGTATACTTGGTGCGGCGCAGGAACTTTGCGCTGGTCTGACCGGCCCGCAGGATGCCAGACTGGCGCGACCTATAGTCGCGCTAATCCGAAGCCTCAAGCGGTCGATTGATTATTTTTAGCATTTAATTGCTCCAGTTTTCTACCTATTTGCGTTGCAATCCGCTAAACAGCGCATGCAAAAGACAACATTGGTAAAGAAGGAAAATTCTCCCCACCATGACTGAAGATGAAATACTGGCTGAATTCCGTGGCGTCGAGGCATTGCTTGAGGGACATTTCCTGCTGTCATCGGGCCGCCACAGTGCCTATTATCTGCAATGCGCGCGGTTGTTAATGAACCCAGAGCGCGCCGGGCGGATTGCCCTTGCGATCACCCAAAAAATTCCACGCGAAGTGCGCAGCGAAGTGCAAGTCGTCATTTCTCCCGCCATGGGCGGTATCATTATTGGCCATGAAATGGGCCGCGCGCTTGGCGTTGATGCTGTGTTTGTTGAGCGCCCCGACGGTGTGTTTGGTTTGCGTCGCGGCTTTTCGCTCGCGCCCGGAACTAAGGTATTAATGGTAGAAGATGTTGTCACCACTGGCCTTTCGTCACGTGAGGCCATTGCCGCGATTGAAGCCGCAGGCGGAGTTGTCGTTGCGGCCGCTTCCGTTGTTGACCGCTCGGCGGGTACAGTTGAACTTGGCGTGCCTTTTTATCCGCTAATCGAATTGAACTTCCCTACATATGCAGCAGATGAATTGCCGCCTGAGCTGGCGGCTACGGAAGCGGTTAAGCCCGGCAGCCGAAAGATATGAACGAAGCAGCAAAAGCGCCGCGCCTGCGCCTAGGCGTCAACATTGACCATGTCGCCACTATACGCAACGCGCGCGGTGGGGCGCATCCAGACCCTGTGCGTGCGGCGCAGATTGTCGCCGCCGTGGGCGGTGATGGCATTACTGCCCATTTGCGCGAAGACCGGCGGCACATTCGCGATGCCGATATAGAACGCATAATGGCGGCCACCAATTTGCCGCTCAATCTGGAAATGGCTGCGACCGAAGAAATGCTCGAGATTGCACTTCGGCATAAACCCCATGCGGCTTGCATCGTCCCTGAACGGCGGGAGGAGCGGACAACCGAAGGCGGTTTAGACGCGGCAGGCCAGCACAACCATCTCGCACCCATCGTTACCCGGCTTACCGACGCCAATATTCGCGTTAGCCTGTTCATTGAACCCGACGCCCGCCAGATTGAAGCCGCCATCCGCTTGCGCGCGCCAATCGTGGAATTCCACACGGGCAAATACGCCCATTCCGAAGGCGCAGAGCGCGAAGTCGAGCTCCGCCGCATTGCCGATGCGGCTGCCCTGGCCGCCAAAAATGGCATCGAACCGCATGCAGGCCACGGCCTGACGTTCGATAATGTCCAACCTATCGCCGCCATCCCGCAGTTCGCTGAACTCAACATCGGGCATTATCTCATTGGCGAGGCGATTTTCATTGGGCTTGAAGAAAGCGTGCGTAGAATGCGTGCGCTTATGGACCTTGCCCGGTGATCATCGGGCTTGGTTCCGACTTGTGTAATATTGAACGTATCGCCCGTTCGCTTGAACGCTTTGGCACGCGCTTTGAAAACCGGGTGTTCACAGACCTTGAACGTGCGAAGGCAGCCAAGCGTCCGTTTACCAAAGCAGGCACATATGCGAAACGCTTTGCCGCTAAAGAGGCCTTTTCCAAAGCAGTGGGAACCGGTTTCAAACATGGTGTGTTTATGAAGGACATTGGCGTCGTTAATGCACCCTCCGGTGCGCCAACTCTCTCCCTTACTGGGGGCGCGAAAGCACGGCTCGACGCAATGATTCCAGCAGGCTATGAAGCCCATATACATTTGACGCTGACCGATGATCATCCTTGGGCACAGGCATTTGTCATTATAGAGGCATTAAGAATGCAAAAGACATGAGCAGCGTGACCACAGAAACCGACGAAAATTCCTCCACACCTCCTGCACCAACCCCTGAAAAGCAGAGCTGGGCCGCAACCGCGTGGGCGGAGGTTAAGGGCATGTTTTGGCTGTTGCTTGCCGTCCTCGCCTTCCACAGTTTCATAGCAAAGCCGTTCTACATTCCCTCAATCTCGATGATGCCGACCTTGTTGGTAGGTGACCGCCTGTTTGTGAGCAAATATCCGTATGGATGGAGCCATGTATCGCCGACGATCCCGGATCCTGTAGCCATTTTCCGTTGGCTCCTACTGCGGGAAGAGGTTGAAGCGCTGGCCGTACCCCTGCCCGAGAGCAATACGCGTGTTTGGGGCAAAATGCCCGAACGTGGCGACATCGTCATATTGACACCAAAGGGCAAATATCAGGACTGGATTAAGCGCGTCATCGGTTTGCCCGGCGATACCATTGCGTTGAAAGAGGGACAGGTTTTTCTAAATGGCAAACCCGTTCTCCAAGAGACGCAACCCAATTTGACCCTGGCGGTAGACGCCAACAATCCGTGCAATGAATATGACTTTCCCGGCGCCCTCACCCGCAGCGATGATGGTGCTTTGGCGTGCAACTTGCCCATAATCCGCGAGACCCTACCCAATGGCGCACAATATGACACCATCGATGCGCGTCGCGGCGATACCGATGATATGGATCCAGTCAAAATCCCGGCAGGTCATGTTTTCTTGATGGGTGATAACCGCGACAATAGCTCCGATAGCCGTGTATCTGCGGAACTTGGCGGCCTTGGCGGTCCTGTTTCATGGGATCGTATTGGTGGGCGCGCTGAGATAATCACATTCTCCGTAGATGGCAGCACGGGCCTTAATCCTGCGACATGGATAGGTTCGCTTCGGGGGGATCGCGCTGGCACAAGTTTACGTCCCAAGAAGGTCCGCCAAGGTGAATGACGTCTCTACGCCAGAGCAAAGCAAGCCACGCCGTCGGCGTAAAAAGCCCGATGCGCGGGTGGCCGATAGCTTTCGGGAAGAAGTTGGCCCGACCGAGCTTTACGACCCGATTATCCGGTCCGAAATTAAGCGCGCCACGGTGTGGATTGGCATGGCTGCTTTGGTGGTGGCGTTCATCTGGCTTGCCCAGCCCATTCTTCTCATCATTGGCGGCGTCGTTCTCGCCGCAATGTTCGACGGCGGAGCGCGTCTCCTAGGCCGGATTTTGCCCATTCCGCGTGGCTTCCGACTGACGATCGTGGTGTTAGCCGTTTTCGGCTTCATGTATTGGACTTTCGTTTTCACTGGCTCCGAACTGGCCGCACAGGCCGCAAGCCTTCAGGCCATTGTCGAGACCCAAATTGGAGCAATCGGCAACCGGATTGAGGCGGCGGGTTTCAACATCTCCGCTGAAGATGTGAAGGGCCTTGGATCGCAGATATTAAATTCCGTTGGTCGCGTAACAGAAGCCGTTTCCTCGGTAGTCAGCACCATTACGAATCTTGCGATGATGCTGGTTCTGGGTATTTTTATCGCAGCGGAACCCCGCCTATATGAACGCGGCGTGGCATGGATGCTCCCGCTGTCAGAGCGCGCGCATTTTTATGGGACCGCCGAAAAAATGGGTGGCGTCTTACGCCGCCTGATGGCCGGGCGCTTGCTTGGCATGGCGGTCGAAGGCTTTGGCACGTGGATATTGCTTAGCCTTGGCAACGTGCCAATGGCCGCGTTGCTCGGTGTGCTCACGGGCCTGCTCGCATTTCTGCCCAACATCGGCGCCATCGTGTCGGGTGCGCTGATCATATTGGTTGGATTCTCCGCAGGAGTAGATGTCGGGCTGTATGCCGTTTTCGTCTATTTTGTCGTCCAGATGGTCGACGGGTATTTAATCGTCCCAATGGTGGCCAAGCGCGCGGTCGATTTAGCACCAGCCCTGGTCTTGGGCGCGCAGATCCTGTTTGGCGCGCTTTTCGGGATATTAGGATTGGCGCTTGCCGACCCCATCATTGCGATGATCAAAGTCACGCTTGAGCGGCAATCTGCGCGTAATGAAGCGCGTGGCATCCGCGAAGGGCCGTGAACCCAAAAAATGCTGCTGACGGTCTGCTTTTTGATGGGGATTGCCAATTTTTTTATGCACAGGGCGGTCGCGGAATCGGGGCACCCCTTTGTGGAAGACACCAAGCGCTATTTTAGTGCGCATTTCAGTCCTTTTGGCAGCTATGCCATTGAACTGGCGTTGCTCATCGGCGCACTGTGGCTCGCGAACGAAGGGTCATTGACGATTTCACTTTTATACGCCGCGTATACGGCCATCAATGGTGTTGCGACATGGTGGCTGCTGTCTGGCAAGACATGATGGGCCTTTGTGCTTTGCTTTAATCTAATTATAGGGCGCCTGTGCCTCCATTAGCTCCCACTTCTGACGCCAAGCCCGATTTCGCCGTCATGCGGCGCTTTCTGCCCTATTTATGGCCGAAGGATGAGGCTGGCTTGCGCGTGCGCATCGTCTTTGCCTTGCTGCTGGTGGTGATATCAAAACTCATCCAACTCAGCATGGCGTGGGTCTACGGCCGGGCCATTGACCGGATGGTTCCGGGCATGGAAGACAGCGTGGCGATCGCCATCGCATTGGTCGCAGCTTATGCTGGCGCGCGTTTTGGCGGCGTGTTGTTCGACAATTTACGCAACGTGGTATTTGAACGCGTCGGGCAAGAAGCCACGCGGCGTCTGGCCGAAAATGTATTCAGCCATTTGCACAATCTGTCGATGCGGTTCCACATGAACCGACGGACAGGCGCAGTGACCAAAGTCATTGAGCGCGGAACGAAGAGCATCGATATCATGCTCTATTTCCTGCTCTTCAACATCGCGCCCACATTGCTTGAGCTGTTTTTGGTCTCGGTGTATTTCAAGTTTTCTTTTGGTTGGGGCATGGTTGTCGCAACGCTGATCATGGTTGTCAGCTACATCGCCTACACCACCGTGATCACCAACTGGCGCAACAAATTGCGTGAGGAAATGAACGAGTTGGATACCCAGACCGTCGCCAAGTCGGTGGATAGCCTGTTAAACTACGAAACGGTCAAATATTTTAATGCGGAAAAGCGTGAGACCCGCCGCTATGCCGAAGTCGTCCACCATTACGCAAATGCCGCCGTCAAATCGGAAAACTCGCTCGCCGCTCTGAACATTGGGCAATCGCTCATCACTAACCTCATGATGGCGGGGGCCATGGGCTATGTCGTGTGGGGCTGGTCGCGGGGTCAGTTTACGACGGGTGACGTCGTCACGGTCAACACCTTGCTGGCGCAGCTATTCCGGCCTTTGGACATGTTGGGCATGGTGTATCGCACCATTCGCCAAGGCCTCACCGATATGGCCGCGATGTTCGAACTCATCGACACCCCTGCGGAAATAACGGACAAGCCAAATGCGCCTGCGCTGGCGGTCAGTGGCGGGGCGATTGTGTTTGACGATGTGCATTTCGCTTATGACGCCGAACGGCAGATTCTGAAAGGCGTCAGTTTCGACATCAAGCCCGGCCACACGCTTGCGGTGGTTGGTCCTTCTGGCGCGGGCAAGTCGACCATAGCGCGGTTGCTGTACCGTTTTTACGACGTCACCGGCGGCCGGGTTACGATCGACGACCAAGATTTGCGCGATGTCACGCAGTCCAGCCTGCGCAGTTCCATCGGCATTGTTCCGCAGGACACCGTGTTGTTCAACGACAGCATTGGCTACAATATCGGCTATGGCCGCGAAGGCGCAAATCAGGCTGAAATCGAAGAAGCGGCGCGCGGCGCATCGGTTCATGGTTTTATCGAATCCTTACCGGATCAATACGCCGCCAAAGTGGGCGAACGCGGATTGAAACTGTCGGGAGGCGAAAAGCAACGTGTGGCGATTGCCCGCACTTTGCTCAAAAATCCGCCGCTTTTGATATTGGACGAAGCGACCAGCGCGTTGGACAGCCGGACGGAGTCGGAAATTCAAGCGACGCTTGAGCGTATTTCGGAACGCCGCACGACCATCATCATCGCGCACCGGCTTTCGACCGTGGTCAACGCTGACCAGATCATCGTGCTTGAGGCAGGCCGCGTCGCCGAGAGAGGCACGCATGTGCAACTGCTCCGCAAAAATGGTCTCTACGCTGACATGTGGGCACGCCAGCAAAGCGAGGCCGAGGAAGACGCCATTCCCGCCGCGTAAAATTACGCGCTATCCACAAGCGTCTTGGACCAGGCCGAAGTGGGCTCTGTTATTGGCAGTGCGGCCGCGCTAGGGCTCCCGCATGGCCTCCGTCGCTCCCTCCCCCACGCCAGCCGATATATTGCACCGCCTGTTCGGTTTCCCCGGCTTTCGCGGACAGCAGGAGCAAGTCGTGACTCGCGTTCTTGCGAGGCAGCGGACGCTTGCGATCATGCCGACGGGCGCAGGCAAGTCTTTATGCTATCAATTGCCCGCCGTGATCATGGACGGCACTTGTATCGTGATATCGCCGCTGATTGCGCTGATGCATGACCAGATGCGCGCAGCGGACGCTGTCGGTATTCGCGCGGCGACACTGACGTCGGCCGACGATAACCGCGCGGAAACCATATCACGGTTCAGGGCGGGCGAACTTGACCTTTTATATGTCGCGCCGGAGCGGGCATCGGGACAGGAATTCCGCAGCCTGTTACGTGAGACAAAGATATCGCTATTCGCAATTGATGAGGCGCATTGCGTGTCCGAATGGGGGCATGATTTCCGGCCTGATTATCGCTTGTTACGCCCGCTGCTTGACGACTTTGCCGAAGTGCCAAGGCTGGCGCTGACCGCGACCGCAGACACCCACACCCGCGACGACATCGCCGAACAATTGGGCATACCCAGCGATGGTGTGATGGTGGCGGGTTTTGATCGGCCCAACATCCGTTATGTTGCCGAAGCCGCCCCAAACAGCGGCGTCGCATCCTTGGTAAAGGGGTTGCAAGGAGCAGGCATAGTCTACGCCCAAACGCGTGACCGCACCGAGAAAATTGCAGCGCAAATCGCAGAGACAGGGCGCAGGGCGCTTTTTTATCATGCAGGCATGGAGCCGCAAACACGTGCCCGTGCGCAGGCCGAATTTGTGTCGTCCGAAGACATGGTCATGGTCGCGACGGTGGCCTTCGGCATGGGAATCGACAAGCCGGATGTGCGCTTCGTCGTGCATGCTGGGCTGCCGAAGTCCATCGAATCCTATTATCAGGAAAGTGGCCGTGCAGGACGCGATGGCGACCCCGCGGTCGCGCATATGCTATGGTCAGCAGGTGACTTCACGCGCGCCCGAGGGCGGTTGAACGAGCTTCCACCAGAACGGCGCGAGGCGGAATTGGCGCGCGTGGCTGCATTGTCGCATCTGGTGGAAACACCCGGATGCCGCCGCGCTGTGCTGCTGCGCCATTTTGGGGAAAGTCCGCCAGAAAGCTGCGGCAATTGCGACAATTGCCTGCACGCACCCGATGTGCACGACGCGACCGAGCTGTCCCGTAAATTATTGTCAGCAGCATATCGGACGGGCCAGATGTTTGGCATGGGTCATTTGGAAAAAGTCCTGATAGGCAATGGAGACGACCGGATAACGCAATTCGGGCATGACCAGCTTTCGGTTTTCGGCATTGTGGACAGGGCAGAGGCCGCGATGCTGAAACCTTTATCGCGTGCACTTCAGGCCCGCGGCGCCTTAGTGGCAAATGAACATGGCGGTCTAAAGTTGGCGGGCGATGCACGCGCGATCATGCGCGGTGACCAAAAAATCCAGATTGCGATCGTAAAACCTAGCGCCAAACGCAGCACGGGTCGTCCGGACAATCCAATCGGCAATCCGTTGTTTGAGGCCTTGCGCGCAAAAAGGCGGGCGCTTGCCGAAAATGTTGGCGTGCCGCCTTATGTCATTTTCCATGACGCCACCTTGCGGGAGATGGCGCTGACACGGCCAGCCGACATCCGCGCCTTGGGCCTGATCAGCGGCGTTGGGGCGCGCAAGCTGGAGGCCTATGGCGCGGAATTTTTGTCGGTAATCGCACAATTCTGAAATCGGAGCCCTTTCGGGGCTACTCTCCTTTCTTGTTATCGATTGCAGTTTAAATTAAGGCCAAGGAATCGCCAAAGTTTAGGTGATTTTACAACAGGATTTCCAGATGTTCCGGATGTTGACTGATACATTTTATGCAGCCCCGCAAATCACTGTGTCGGACGTTGCCGACGCCGCCGATGCAGGGTTTTCGATGATCATTAACAACCGGCCTGAAGATGAATCGGCCGACCAGACCCCGGGTTCAGAAATCGCGGCAGCAGCAGCGGCCGCTGGCTTGGAATATGTGGCCATTCCCGTCACGCATGCCGGCTTTGCAGAATGGCAAGTGACCGCGATGGCAGACGCGCTGGACAAGGGCGATGGCAAAGTGCTGGCATATTGCCGTTCAGGAACACGTTCCACCTTCCTGTGGGCGCTGGCCCGCGCATCCCGCGGAGCGCATCCGGCCACCTTGGCGGAAAAGGCGTCGGATGCCGGCTATGACCTCGCCCCCGTGACCGCAATGATGGATATGTTGCGCGGGCGGGCTTCGTGACGGCAGAGTTGCTCAAGCTGGGGGGGTCCATTGCCGCGATCTTGTTTATCGCGTGGTTTGCGCGGTTCCTGCGGCTCGGTGGTGACGTCCGCATCCGCAGCGAAGAGCAAGCGCGCGAGATTGCCAATGAAACCTGCTGCGGGTTCGATCCGGTAGAAATAGCCATTGATAAAGCGGGCATCGCCGCGCTCCTGCGCGATGCCGAAGGCAGGCACCTGCTGGTCCGCCGCCATGGCGTGCAATGGGCGGGACGGCTGCTCGACCGACATAATGATTCCCGCCTGGACAAGAATTTTCTCACCGTCGGTACAGGGGAAAAAACCTTTGGATCGGTCACGCTTAATCTGGGTTCGCAAGCGTCGCACTGGGCGGCTGGCTTACGCAATTTGAAAATATAGGACGCGCATATGCCGGATCTCTTCAACCCAATTGATTATGCCGTTCCGGCGTTCATCATCCTCATCGTGGCAGAAATGCTTTGGGTGCGGCGACGTGCGCCAGAGAAATACGACCCCCGTGACACGCTGACGTCGCTGGCATTGGGTACGGGCAGCACCGTTGCAGGCGCGCTATCCGGCGCCTTGGTGTTCAGCCTCGCCATGTGGATATACGAAAATCGCTTTTTCGATATCGGCTGGGTCTGGTGGGCGTGGCCCTTATGCTTTGTTCTGGATGATCTCGCTTATTATTGGGCGCATCGGTCGGGACATCGCGTGCGTTGGTTCTGGGCAAGCCATGTGAACCACCATAGCAGCCAGCATTACAACCTATCGACTGCGCTGCGCCAGACATGGACTGGCTTTATCGCACTTGGTTTTATCTTCCGCATACCTTTGGCATTTTTGGGTTTTCATCCCGCGATGCTGTTGTTCGTCGGCGCGTTCAATCTCATTTATCAGTTCTGGATCCACACCGAGGCAATTTACAAATTCCCGCGCTGGGTCGAATATATCATGAACACGCCAAGCCACCACCGCGTCCACCACGCGACCAACCCGCGCTATCTCGATCAGAATTACGCCGGAACCTTCATCATCTGGGACCGCATCTTCGGGACATTCACCGAAGAGGTGGAGGGCGAAAAGATCCGCTACGGGATTGTAAAACAATTGGGGACGTTCAACCTGTTGTGGAGCGTCTTTCACGAATGGATTGGCATCGCGCAGGATGTGAAGTCTGCGCCATGGCGGCATAAATTTTCATATTTATGGCGCGCGCCCGGCTGGAGCCACGATGGCAGCAGGGACACATCCGATAGCATTCGTGCACAGTGGCTACAAAGCCAACAAGCCAAGGCTGACTAAAGCTATTTACTGCCTTGCCAGTAGTTAATCGCCCGCTTAAACCGCGCTACGCAGATGGAGCAGGTGATATGGACGAATTTGACATCATTGTTATCGGCGGCGGTTCCGCAGGCAGTGCAGCAGCCGGACGACTGTCCGAAGGTGGCAAATATAAGGTCTGCTTGATTGAGGCCGGCGGCAATAACAACAATATGTTGATCAAAACGCCCGGTTTCATGCCGTTTATCCGCAATGCGTCCAATTATAAATATGACACTGTCCCGCAAAAGGGCCTGAATGGCCGCACGGGCTACCAACCGCGTGGCAAGGGACTTGGCGGGTCAAGCGCGATCAACGCGATGGTGTACATCCGTGGCCACAAATATGATTATGACAATTGGGCTGCCTTGGGCTGCGATGGCTGGTCCTATGACGACGTGCTGCCATTTTTCAAACGCTGCGAAGATAATGAACGCGGCTCTGACGCCTTTCATGGTTCGGGCGGGCCGCTTTCTGTTTCTGATCAACGTTGGCCGCAAGCCGGCAGCCTTGCCTTCATTGAGGCGGCTGCCGAATTGCAATTACCCATCAATTCGGACTTCAACGGTGCAACGCAGGACGGCTTTGGTCTGTATCAAGTTACGCAAAAGGGTGGCGAACGCTGGACCGCAGCGCGCGCATATGTCGAGCCTGCGCGGGATCGCATGGAAGTTCTCACCGGCGCTTTGACCGAAAAGATCATCGTTGAAAATGGCCGCGCTACTGGTGTTATCATTCGGCAGGGACGCAAGCGCCGCACCATCAAGGCGCGCGGCGCAGTCATATTGTCGGCGGGCGCCTTTGGCTCACCACAAATCTTGATGCTGTCCGGAATGGGGCCAGCCGAACATGTGCGCAGCGTCGGGGTCGACGTTGTTCATGACAAGGCCGCTATTGGCGCCGACCTGCAAGACCATATCGACTATGTTTCGAGCTTTGAAACCCAATCGAAGGCCGATTTCTTCGGCGATTCATTGGCTGGCACGGGCAAGATGATCAAGGCGATCATCGAACATAGGTTTAAGCGCACGGGCGTGATGACCACCTGTTTTGCTGAGGCAGGCGGGTTCTGGCGTTCGGACGCAAGCTTGCCAGCACCGGACATCCAATATCATTTTGTGCCTGCGATGCTGGAAGATCACGGCCGGTCGAAGGTGAAGGGCCATGGCTTTAGCTGCCATGCATGCGTATTACGCCCTGAAAGCCGCGGCACGGTCCGTCTGTCGTCTGCGGACGCCAGCGTCGCTCCGCTGATTGACCCTGCGTTCCTAAGCGATGACCGTGACATGGCGACTTTGCGTAGCGGCGTGCGCGCTATGCACCGCATATTCGAAGCGCCCGCGCTTGCCGCCTATAACGGCAAAAACCGGCATCCTGTGGATATCAATGATGACGCGGCATTGGATGACCTAATCCGCAGCCGCGCGGACACCGTTTATCACCCCGTGGGTACATGTCGCATGGGGCCAAATGATAGCGACGTGGTTGACTCGCGCCTGAAATATCGGGGCATTGATGGTCTATATGTCGCCGACGCCAGCATCATGCCGCGCCTTGTTTCTGGAAACACCAATGCGCCCAGCATGATGATCGGCGAAAGATGTGCTGAATTTGTCCGAGCTGACTTGCAATAATCTTGCGTAAACGCGGCACTGCGGTTAACCGCGTGCGCGTTATGGCGATAAATAGAACAGAATATATCAGCACCCGCGGCAACGCGGACGCGCTCGATTTTGCAGGCGTCACCCTGACGGGTTTGGCAAGCGACGGGGGCCTGTATGTGCCCCGGCATTGGCCGCAATTTTCAACAGAAGAAATCACCGCGATGCGCGGGCTGTCTTATGTCGATCTTGCCGCGCGTGTCATGGCGCCGTTTACCGCAGGTGTATTGGACGAGGCAGAGCTCAAGGGCCTGTGCGCCACAGCTTATGGCTCCTTCGCCCATCAAGCCGTTGCCCCATTGGTGCAGTTGGATGGCCAGCATTGGCTGCTTGAGCTTTTTCACGGCCCGACCTTGGCGTTCAAGGATGTTGCGCTGCAATTGCTTGGCCAGTTTTTCGAACGCTTTCTTTCGGGTACGGACAAGAAACTGACAATCGTCGGAGCAACCTCGGGCGATACCGGGTCGGCCGCGATTGATGCCGTTGCCGGACGCGCACAAATCGAAATATTTATGCTGCATCCGCACAACCGCGTGTCGGATGTACAACGGCGGCAGATGACAACTATCCTCGCGCCCAACGTCCATAACATCGCCATTGGCGGCAGCTTTGATGATGCCCAGGCGATGGTAAAGCGCATGTTCAACGACAAGGATGTAAATGGTCCGCTAACCTTATCCGCTGTCAATTCGATCAACTGGGCACGCCTGATGGCGCAAGTGGTCTATTATTTCTATGCCGCGCTGCGGCTCGGTGGACCTGAACGCAAGGTCGCGTTCTCGGTGCCAACAGGGAATTTTGGCGATGTGTTTGCCGGCTATGTCGCGGCACAAATGGGTCTTCCCATTGAGCGGCTGATTGTGGCCACGAACATCAATGACATTTTGCACCGTGCCTTGGCAAAGGGAGACTATTCGGTGCTTGGCGTAACCCCGACAGCATCGCCGTCGATGGATATTCAGGTATCGAGCAATTTTGAACGCCTGCTTTTCGATTTGGAGGGCCGTGACGGCTCCACCACTGGCGCGCGCATGAAATGGTTCGAACAAATGGGCAAAATGATACTTTCGCCCGAAATGCGCAAAAAGGCGAGTTTGCTCACCAGCGCGCGGACAGATGCCGAGCAGATGTCCGCCGCTATACGCTGGGCTTATGGCGCGACTGACCAGATTATCGACCCGCACACCGCCATCGCTCTCCACGCCGCGCGCACTGCTGGCATACGTTCGGATGTGCCCGTGGTAACATTGGCGACCGCCCATCCAGCCAAATTCCCGGATGCCGTGGAAGAGGCAACAGGCGTGCGTCCAGCTTTGCCTGCGCGGGTGTCGCAATTGTTTGACCGCGAAGAACGCTTTGACGTTTTGCCCGGCACATATGATGCCGTCCGGGATTATGTACTGGCGCGCGCCACGCGTTGAACATGGAACAGGATTTCGTCACCCTCATCAGCGAACCCCGCAGCGATTATACGCTGATCGATTCGGGTAATGGGCGTAAATATGAATCCTATGGCGACCGCCATTTTATCCGCCCCGAACCGCAAGCCATGTGGGCACCCGCGTTGGAAGAATGGCCTGCCGACGCCGAGTTCGTTCCAGGATCAGACGATGATGGTGGCGGACGTTGGTATAACAACAAACCCGTTCCGATGGATGGTTGGCCGCTGTCGTGGAATGACGAAGTGCATTTTACGGCATCCTGCACGCCGTTTCGTCATTTGGGCTTCTTTCCCGATATGGACCCCGTATGGCGGTGGATGCGGGGGCAATTGGCGGGTGTTGCCGAACCCGTTGCGATGAACCTGTTTGGCTATACCGGCGTTGGTACCCTCGCTTTGTCTGCGGCCGGCGCGCAAATGGTGCATGTTGATGCATCGAAGAAGTCCGTTGGCCACGCGCGCGCCAATGCCGAAATGTCGGGTATGTCAGACCGCCCCATTCGCTGGATCGTTGATGACGCCGCGAAATTTGTTGCACGCGAAGTGCGCCGTGAAAAGCGCTATGACGGCATATTGCTGGACCCGCCCAAATATGGCCGTGGACCAGAAGGTGAAATATGGCGGCTTGAGGAAGACCTGCCCGAACTCATCGCCAATTGCCGTCAGTTGCTCGACGTGAATTCGAAATTTTTGTTTTTGACCGTTTACGCTGTTCGCATGTCTGCGTTGGCACTGGGCGGACTATTGGAATCGCATTTTGCGGACCTTGGCGGCAAGGTTGAATTTGGCGAACTGGCGGTACGCGAACAAGGCCGGGGCATGCTTTTGCCCACAGCCATTTTCGCCCGCTGGTCGCGTTAAGGAGTAATATGAACGACAGTCTAATTCTCGAAGTGCATGACCTAGTCGTTCATGTCCTCACCGGCATTTACAGTCAGGAAACGCATTTGCCGCAGCCGCTGCGCATATCGATCAGCACGACGCTGGATATGGCACCACATTATGTGCCGGACACACCGCTGTCGGCGTCCAAAAACTATATGACGTTGAAAGAGGCCGCGACAAAACTGCCTGAGGGCGTGCACTTCACGCTGATCGAGGCGGTTGCCGATCATATCATGGATACGCTTTTTGCCGACGACCCGCGCATCAGCAACATCGTTGTCAAAATCGTTAAGCTGGCGATTGCCGAGGATAATGAGGCGATTGGCATAACAATGTCGCGAGGCCGCAAGTGACAGCAGCGCCGCTTGCAATTGTAACAGGTGGCAAGCGTCGGCTGGGCGCAGAGATTACGGCGAAGCTTGCGGGCGCTGGTTACGCCCTTGCTTTGGTCAGCCACATGGATGCGCCGCCAACTGATGCTTTGGCGGCGGCACTGGACGCCCATCAGAGCGCATGGCACGCTTTCACTTTTGACCTTAGCACCGGTAATCCAGCCGAGCTGATCGACGCGATCGCATCGCATTTTGGCCGAACACCGGATCTGCTGGTGAACAATGCGGCGATGTTCGGGCAGGATGATTGGCAGGCGATGACGCTTGAAACGCTGGAGGCGCATTTCAGGCTCAATATGTTTGCGCCACTTTTGCTGGCACAGGCTTTGGTCCGCGCCGCTGGTCCAACGAACCGGCCAGCTATTGTCAACATCCTCGACCAACGTATCGCCAACCCGCATGGCGACCAGTTGAGCTACACGTTATCAAAGCAAGCTCTGGCGGCGTCGGTACGGTCCATGGCGGCATCATTCGCTGGGCGCGCCCGTTACAATGGCGTTGCGCCCGGGCTTGTTATTTCAACCGATGATTACACCGCAGACCAAGAGGCGCGGTTGGCCGATATGATGCCCTTGGGCAAGCTGCCATCGCCCTCTGCTGTAGCGGACGCAGTGGTCTATCTCGCTCAAGCGCAGGATGTCACGGGACAGGTTATTTTTGTCGATGGCGGCGCGCATTTGAAAAGCTTCGACCGCGACTTCATGCATCTTTAGCGCACGCGCCAAACGCGGATGCCCCTGCCCATGACTGGCAGTGGCACGAGCCAATCCGGCACTTTGCCCTTTGCCATTCCTGCCCACAACCCGGCCGCGCCTTGCGACCGATAATTGCGCAAGTCGACAAATAACTTGCTTATTGGCAGCTGTTTGGCCATAGGGCGTCCAAGCGCATGAGGCGAGCGGACAGATCCGCCGCAGTTTTGGCAGCGTGAGGGCCCGACCAAAGGCTCCGCCAAACGAACAAGATGCGTAAGCTTAGAGGCTTCCCATATCACGCAGGGTTGTTTCCAACGGGTCGGCATA
>CAIJLW010000034.1 GCA_903821685.1 uncultured Sphingomonadales bacterium
GCCCTCTTCCAACGCGGCACGAATGCCTCTGAATAAGCCAGCGCCGTCAACGGCCACATCCCATTTGTTGATCGCGATGATGAGGGCGCGGCCCTCTTGAATGACATGGTCCGCGATCTTCAAATCCTGCACCTCAAGACCTTTGGTCGCATCCAGCAGCAGCACCACCACTTCGGCAAAGTCGATGGCATGGCGCGCGTCGGCCACGGACAGCTTTTCGAGCTTGTCCTGTACCTTGGCACGCTTGCGCATCCCTGCGGTGTCGATCAAGCGCACGCGGCGTTCGGTCAGCATCGGTGGGATGATACCCTCTTCGTTGGGCTCGCGTTCCTTGGGACTTGGGTCGGTCCAGATCCAATCGACCGAAATACTGTCGCGGGTAATCCCTGCCTCGGGCCCAGTTATCAGCCGGTTTTCGCCCAAAATCTTGTTAATCAGAGTCGATTTTCCGGCGTTCGGGCGGCCCACAATCGCCAGTTTCAATATCGCATCTGGCGCTTCGGGATCAGGCACTTCAAAAGCGCCACCGTCAATATGCGGCAGCAGGGATTGAAACAGATCTGCCATGCCTTCGCCATGTTCACCGCTGATCGCGATTGGGTCGCCAAAGCCAAGCGCATAGCTTTCCAATATGCCGTTATCGCCTTGCTTGCCTTCGGCCTTGTTGACCGCGAGTACCACGGGCGTAGCACTGCTGCGCAGCCAACGGGCAATTTCTTCGTCAAGCGGGGTTACACCAACGCGGCCATCGATCAGGAACAACGCCACTTGCGCGCCTGCAATCGCCGCTTCGGTCTGCATCCGCATTCTACCCGGCAGGGTCTCGGGATCTTCATCCTCATAGCCTGCGGTGTCGACGATGGTGAATTCCAAGTCGAACAGTCGTCCTTCGCCTTCACGGCGGTCACGGGTGACGCCCGGCGTGTCATCGACAAGCGCGAGTTTCTTGCCAACCAGCCGGTTGAACAAAGTGGACTTGCCGACATTGGGCCGACCGATAATGGCTACCGTCGGCAACATGCCGGTACTTCTCCTTTAAGGCTTATCCACGAAACGCGGAAATGCGCCCGGAATCATCCAGAACATATAAGATATTGTTGGCCACAATTGGTGCCAGCGACACATCATTGCCAACGTCAAGAATCTCGGTCGCGGTGCCTTCGTCGGGTGCTACGGACCAAACCGCACCATGCGAATTGGCAATGACCAAGCGGCCACCGGCAAGGACGGGGCCATACCAGCTGATAGGCTTTTTTTTCTTCTTTTCATTCTTGTAGCGCTGCAGCTTCGAAATCCAGCGGATCTTGCCGGTGGATCGCGCCACGCACAACAAACGCGCTTCGTCAGTCATGACAAACACCCATTCGCCAGAGGTGACCGGCGTCGAAATGCCCGCGATGTTGATTTCCCAAATGCGCTGGCCGCTCACCAATTCATACGACGCCATACGGCCACCCTTGCCCAGCGCGAATACGCGCCCGCGGTCGATGACGGGGTCAGCATCAATATCCGTTAGTGTCGACACTGATGTCGACATGGCGGTGCGGGACAAGGTGTCGCTCCACAGACTACGGCCATTTTCGTAGCGATACGCAGCAAGCTCGCCGCTGGAATAGCCAGCGATAATCGTGCCTTGCGCCGCAGCAGGGGCGCCAACACCAAAGATGCCCGATGCAGAAACAGGGCCAGCTTCGTTCCATTGTGCTTCACCATCGCTTTGGCGCAGTGCGTAAATCTGGTTGTCTTGCGTCATCACATAGACATTGCCGTTGGACAAGGTCGGTGCACCGCGCAAGGGACCTGCGGGGCGCTTTTTCCAGACAAGCGCGCCCGTGTCGGCGGCAAGCGATGCGACATCGCCGACGCCATTGGTGGCAAATACGTTCGTACCGGTTGCGCTGACGCCGCCGCCAAAGCGCGACGGTTTGCCGTCCTTTTCGATTTCTAGTGCGTTGGACCAGATTTGCGCGCCCGTGTTCGCATCAAATGCGGTGACGCGGGCAGTCGTGTCGACGACATAGATGCGCCCATCGCTCATCACTGGGCTGGCAGCCAAGCGTGCACGCGGGTTGGCCCCTGTTACTTTTGCCGTCCAGATGCGCGAAAGGCCTTGGCCAAGCTCCACATGGCCGGGCGATTTTGATGCGTTGCCGCCGGGCTGCGCCCAAGCTTCGTTCAAGGCCGCTGGCGGAAGAGTGACCGCAAAACCTGCCAAGGCGGGATCGACCTCGGTGTCACGCTCGATGCCCAAAATGTCGACGCGGCTGCCGATCGTTGGTGTATTGCCTTTTTTCCCGGAATCGCCGCGCACACCGTCAATTACGGCGCAGCCACCCAATGTTGTCGTTGCGGCGAGAGCCAGAAGCAATTTTGCTATGGTCTTCATTATCACTCTCCCTTGGAGGCAGTTTCATCCGCCTTCGATGCCGCATTGCGCTTTGCGTCAACCTGAACGGTATCAATGCCAAGCGCGCCCGCCATTTGTTGTGCACGGCTGCGCAATGTCTGCGGCAAGCCTTCCTGCTTTGCAATTTGCGCAAATATTGGGCCAGCCAGATTGTCTTTGCCCATTTTGACATAGGCCAAGGCAGTCAATTCGCCGGCGCTGCCGAACCATGGATGGCCTGGTACGGCCAAGGGCTTAAGCTGAGCAATAACCTGCTGCGGTTGAATGGTATCAAATTCGGCGCTCACCTGCCGGATAAGCGCCAAGTCGCGAAAGGTCTGCGGCAGGGTGTCGTCGCTTGCGATCTTGCTATATAGCGCAATCGCCTTCTTGGTCTGACCTTCTTCGCCCAGCAAATTGGCTTCCACCAATTGCGCCATCGCGCGGTATCCGGGTTGGTCAGCCTTAGCGAGGGTAGCCAGCTGTGCGCGCGCCTCGTTGGCTTGGCCAGCACGCAACTTGTCCATTGCGTCGACAAAGGCCTCACTCTGCAAATCGGCGGCGGCCTGTTGTTGATTATGATAAATGATCCAACCGCCAAAGGCGAGCAGGCCCGCAGCAACTGCGGCCAAAAGCCAGCGGCCATAACGCTTCCAAAATGTCGTCAGGTCGCTTGCGCGGACGGCATCATCCACTTCGCGTAAAAATGCCTCGTCGCTTCCGCTCCTGTCTTGGTCAGGGCGCTTTTCTGTGGGTGTCAAAGCCAAAAGGGCCTCCGCATACGATTAGTCAAAAATGGTTGGAGACGTCCTTAGCTCGACTTGGCGCGATAGACCAGCCTGCTTTATACAGGCTGGTATAGCTGATCGGGTCCCGGGAAGCTGCGGTCGCGCACGCGGGCTGCATATTCGCGCACCGCGTCTTCAACACTGACGCCCATATTGCCGAATTTCTTCACAAATTTCGGCACGCGGTCGAACAATCCCAGCATATCTTCGGCCACAAGCACTTGCCCGTCGCATTGTGCCGACGCACCGATGCCAATCGTCGGGCAGGCAACTTTTTGCGTTATTTCAATGGCGATAGGTTCAAGCACGCCTTCGATGACCATGGCAAATGCACCAGCGTCGGACATTGCCATGGCGTCCTCAACAATCGATTTGGCTTCTTCGGGGCTTTTGCCGCGCACGCCATAGCCACCAAGAATGTTGACCGCTTGCGGGGTAAGGCCAACATGCGCCATCACCGGAATGCCGCGTGAGGTCAGGAATTCTAACGTTGGAGCCAGCACTTTGCCGCCTTCCACCTTGACGCCAGCAGCGCCCGTTTCCTTCAAAAGCCGCGAGGCGTTGATGAACGCCTGTTCGGGCGAGGCTTCGTAAGATCCGAACGGCATATCGACGATCACCGCCGCGTGATAGCTGCCGCGCACAACCGCTGCGCCATGTGCTGCCATCATTTCCATGGTGACGGCAACCGTATGGGGAAGGCCATAGATGACTTGCCCCAGCGAGTCGCCGACGAGCAACATGTCGCAATGCGGGTCCATCAATTGCGCCATGCGTACCGTATAGGCCGTCAGCATCACCAACGGTTCGCCGCCTTTGCGCTGCCGGATACGCGGCACGGTCAGGCGCTTCATCGGCGAAGGCGTCGGGTTCGCGCGGCTGGTGGATGTATCGAAAGTGAGCGTTTTAGGATGTGTAGACATGGGGCAGGGGCTTAGCGGCTAAACGCTGCGGGCAAAAGCAAATTGAGTCGGCCCCTTATTGCCGCGCCGCAACCGCCTCCGCCACATTGTCGCTGAAAATACCGTCGATGCCGGTGGCGAGAAAGGCTTGGATTTCGGATTTCAGGTCGCCGATGCCGCGCGGGTCAATGCCGGATTTTTGCGCCAATGGCAGAAAGTAATTTTCGCGGCGGAACGTCCATAAGTGAACTGCAAGACCCACTTTATGCGCGTCGGCAACAAGTGTCGTTGGCGCGCCCAGATTGCCAAGCAAAGTGCGCGGGATGACCAGCCCCTTATTAGGGCCAACGCCATCGGCATATGTCGCAACGGTTTTCAGGCCCGCTGCTGTCGCCATTTGCGGATAGGTCAGGTCGCTCCGGTCCGCCGGACTGCCCTTTTCATCCATCAACTGGATCAGCCGCAATTTGGTTTTGGGCCGCAACGCCTTGAGATTTTCGACTTCGAACGACTGAATGAACACAGGCGCGCTTTTTGCGACATGGCCGTATTTGGTAAGCGCCGCCAATAACGGTCCTTCATGCGGCAGGCCAATGCTGGCAAAATAGCTGGGGTGCTTGGTTTCGGGATAGACGCCAATTGTCCGTCCCGTCGCAGCCGTTTGCGCCTTTGCCAGTGCAAGTATCTCGTCAAAGGTCGGGACTTCGAACTGCCCGTCATAGGCCATATTGGCACTACGCAATTGCGGCAGGCGTTCTTTCGCGCGCAGGGTTTTAAGCTCGGCGAGCGTAAAATCCTCGGTAAACCAGCCCGTTATTTTCTGGCCATCGATGATCCTGGTCACCTTGCGGTCGGCAAATTCAGCCTTTTCCGCAATGTCGGTGGTTTCCGAAATCTCATTCTCATGCCGCGCGACCAATATGCCGTCCTTGGTCAGGACAAGGTCTGGCTCAATAAAATCGGCACCTTGGTCAATCGCGCGGCTGTAGCTTGCAATGGTGTGTTCAGGCCGCTCACTCGAGGCACCACGGTGCGCGATGACAATGACGTGGCCTTCGAGCGGTTTTTCCATGGCTTGGCTTTCCGAAATGGAGAAAGGCGACAGGAGAATTGTAGCGATCAGAAGCAGGTGCACGTGAGTCATAATGGCTCCATGCCCGCGCGACGTTTCACTTCTGCGACAAAAGCGCATCCCATTCTGCTTCTTTAAACCCGACGAGCAAAGTTTGGCCGCCTTCGACCACGGGCCGTTTTATCATCGACGGGTTGGCGACCATCAAGGCAATGGCTTTGGCCTCGTCAATATCGGCCTTGTCAGCATCGGGCAGTTTCTTGAACGTGGTGCCTGCCTTATTCAGCAGCTTTTCCCAACCAACGACTGTGCTCCAGCGTTCCAAATCAGCCGCAATCGCGCCCGCCTTTTTATAATCATGGAAATGATAGCCAAGGTTGCGGGCATCAAGATAATTGCGCGCTTTCTTGACGGTGTCGCAATTGGGGATGCCGTATACGGTCAGGGTCATGTCTGGGGTCCGTTCATTGCCATAAAGGTCATTTATAATGCTCCCGCCGGTCGCCGAAATCACGCACGCGCTTGCGCCATGCGCGATAGCTGCCGGGCTTTAACTGTGTGCGCATGATGATCTTTATCTCGTCCGGCGTGACGCCGTGCTGCGCCGAAATCTGCGTGAAGCTGATATGGTCGGACAGCGCCATTTCGACGATTTCGCTAATCTGTGCGGGCGAAAGGGGGGCGGTCATGCGGACGAAACGCCTATTCCCACTCAACGATTCACTGCTATGAAACATATATAAATCAATTAGTTATCTCCAATTTTATGTTTTGTGTAACTAATGCGATTTACGATTTATTCCAATAAATCAATTACTTAGGTAGGTAATTGAAATCTCGTGTCGTA
>CAIJLW010000035.1 GCA_903821685.1 uncultured Sphingomonadales bacterium
AGAGGCCCCACCAACAAAGCGAGCATCAACAGGACCGCAATCGGAACCGTCGCTTTGTTAAAATATGGAGGCCCAACCGATATCTTGTCGCCCAATGCCTCTGCCGCAATCGGGTAAAGCGTACCAATCAAAATGACTGCCAGAATGACGCTGAGGAATATATTATTTGCAACAATCCCGCCTTCACGGCTGAGCAGTTGGAACGGCTCACCTTGCTTGACTGTCCCAATACGTAAAGCAAAAATGACGAAGGCAAGGCCTGTGTACATAAGCATTAACGCGAGAATGAACGAACCACGTTCTGGGTCGACAGCAAAGGCATGAACGCTCGTCAATATCCCTGAACGCACAAGGAACGTGCCCGCCATCGACATGGCAAAGGCAACCAGCGCAAGCATGACGGTCCATGCGCGCAACGCATTGCGCGTGGCAAGAACGCTGACCGAATGCAGCAGAGCAGTTGCTGCGAGCCATGGCATCAGAGACGCGTTTTCAACGGGATCCCAAAACCACCAGCCACCCCAGCCCAATTCATAATATGCCCAGTAACTGCCTGCGGCGATACCAATTGTCAGGAAAATCCATGCCCCCAACACCCATGGCCGCATAGCGCGGGCGAAGGCTGGCCCGACCTGATTGGTGAGCAACGCGCCAACGGCGAAGGAGAATGCAATCGAAAGGCCAACATAGCCAAAATATAATGTTGGCGGGTGAAACGCGAGGCCAACGTCCTGAAGCAAAGGATTAAGGCCAGCCCCCTCGATAGGCGCAGGAACCATGCGCTCAAACGGGTTTGAGGAAAACAGCAAAAATGCGAAAAAGCCGAGCGCAAGAAAACCTTGCACCGCCAACGTGGCAGACAGTGTCTTTGCCTCAATACGTTTTTCCAGAAATGCAATCGCAGCGCCTGAAGCAGCCAATATAGTTACCCATAAAAGCATCGAGCCTTCATGATTACCCCAAGTGCCAGCGAGTTTGAAAATAAGTGGCTTATCGATATGGCTGTTGTTTGCGACCAAAAGCACTGACAGATCAGTGATATAAAACAGCCACATGAGCGCAAAGAATGCAAAGGTACACAAAGCACCCTGCATATACGCAGCAGGTTTGATGAGCGGCGCCAGTTGCCCAGCCCCAGAGCGTAACAACGTTAACCCGGCAATGAACTGAAGAAGCGCCATCGACGCCGCCAGCCAAATAGCCGCTAATCCGGCTTCTGCAATCATGTGAAAGCCCTCATTTCGCCAATATCCTCATGGTACAAGCGTATCCTTCGTGTGTGCGGCCGCACTCATGTCAATGTCCGCCAATTCTCTTGGCACATAGTTTTCATCATGCTTAGCAAGCAAGCTATCGGCGACAAACACGCGATCTGGTCTAAGCCGACCATCTGCAACGACCCCGGAACCTTCTACAAACAGGTCAGGCGTAATTCCGCGATAGGCCACTTTCTGACTGCGCTCTTGGTCTTGAACCGTAAATGTTATCGAAACGCCGTCACCGCCACGCACGATGGATCCTTTTTGCACCATGCCGCCTAACCTGATGGCTTTTCCGGGCTCGACATTGGCTGATGCCAACGTTGTAGGGGTGTAAAAATAGGATGCCTCTTCGCGTAAGGCAGATGCGGCGATCAGGCCAGCGCCAACCAGAGCAGCAACAGCAATAACTGCCAACAGTAACCGCTGATGCTTTGGCTTCATGGCCGATCCTTTAGTTCGGCAGCTGACGCCTCTGCGCGGCGCATAGACAGGTAACTTGAGACGACAAGCCAAGTCATGCAGACGCCCGTAACCGCAAAGGATGCGATGATGAATGGAGCGTGGGGCATCAACCCTCCGCCATCCGGCGCATCCGCGCCTCGATCCGCATTTCCGCAAGAGCAGCGCGCATCCGCATCAACACCAGTGCGCCGAACAATAGACTGAAACCGGCAACGGCCACAAACAAGGGCGCCAGATAGGCAGAATCAATCGATGATCCACCCAAGGTGATGCTTGCCTTTTGGTGCTGGCTTTCCCACCAGATGACCGAGCGGTTGATGATAGGGATGTTGATTGCACCAATGATCCCGAAAACTGCAGCAACACGACTGGTATCGCCTTTGTTGCTCGACGCATTGGATAACGCAATATACCCGAGATATAAAAAGAAGAGCACAAGCATTGATGTAAGCCGGCCATCCCAAACCCACCAAGTTCCCCAAGTGGGTCGCCCCCATATCGACCCCGTAATGAGGCAAATCGCCGCAAAGGTCGCTCCGGGAACCGCGATTGCACGGGCAGACACGCCCGCCAACGGGTGACGCCACACCAATTGGACAATGCTCGCAATGGCAATGCCAGTCCATCCCCCCATGCCGAGCCAAGCGGCAGGGACATGAACAAAAATGATCTTGACTGTGTCCCCCATCAACCGCTCAGTCGGCGTGAAGAACAGCCCCCAAATACAGGCAGCAAGCGTCAGGATAAGCCCGAGCCAGAACAAAGCCGGGGTAAGTGGCCTTGCGATACGCAAAAAACGGGCTGGGTTGGCGAAACGGTGCATATCTAGGGCGGGTCCTTAGCACTGTAAAAGCGTTAGGCCAACGAATTTGGCATCACCTACCGATAAGTTTTTGCGCCATATTGTCTGCAACTTCAGCCGGTGTTTTACCGCCCAAATCGCTTTCCGCCCAGATAGCCGCCAACCGCTCGGAAATGGCGTTAATGCGGCGATTGATTTCTGCATCGTCGGCATTTTCAATGTGGCGCAAAACGTTGATAATGCCGCCAGCGTTGACGACATAATCAGGGGCATATAAAATACCGCGATCGGCCAGCATGCGCCCCTCACGCCCCGTCGCAAGCTGATTATTTGCGCCACCGGCAACCGCACGCACTTTTAACGCAGACACGCTCGCTTCAGTTAGTATCGCACCTAATGCGCACGGGCTGAAGATATCCGCTTCGACATTCATAATGTCAGTTGCAGCTACGCTTTTTCCGCCCAGCTCAACCGCAAGGTCTGCGGCACGCTGTGCATCTACGTCAGCGAGTGTCAGCTTAGCCCCATGATCTGCAAGGTAACGGGCAAGACCGCCACCAACACTGCCCACGCCCTGAATAGCGACGTGAACGCCCGACATGTCATCTGTACCCAACGCATGTTTGGCTGCTGCCTGAACCCCTAGAAACACGCCACGTGCTGTGTAAGGACCGGGATCACCGCCTTGGTCAGGCAGCCCGGCGACATGCGAGGTGACCTTCGACAGCGACACCATATCCGCCTCAGACATGCCGACATCCTGCGCAGTAATGTATTTGCCGCCTAGTGAATCTACCGCGCGGGCAAATGCATCAAGCATATCCTGCGGTTTAGTGCGCGCAGGGTTGGCAAGAATGACAGCCTTGCCGCCACCTGCAGAAAGCCCTGCCATCGCATTTTTGTAGCTCATTCCGCGCGATAGGCGCAGGGCATCAGTGACCGCAGCTTGCGAGTCCGCATAATGCCAAAAGCGCGTTCCACCTGCTGCCGGCCCCAAATAGGTCGAATGTACAGCGATTATTGCCTTAAGACCGGTGGCGCGGTCATCAAACACGTGAACGGCTTCGTGCGAGTCAAAATCAGGCAAGTCCCAAATAGCGGGCATCATGCATTCCCCTGTGCGAAAATGCCGCATTGCGGCTTCGGAATCAAATTACGAGAACGTGTAATAATATTACGCGCCTGAAATGTCATTCAGAATATGGAGGGAGATAAATGGGGCGACCGAGGGGTCTTGAACCCCCGACCTCTGGTACCACAAACCAGCGCTCTAACCAACTGAGCTACGATCGCCATAGCGTCACTGAGGCAGACGCGCTCCTATTCTTTAGCCTTAAAATTACCCTATGCCGGGCGTCAACCCGGCACATGGATATTTTTACTTTTTGAGGCTGAGGCCACCAAAACGCTTGTTAAACTGGGCAACGCGGCCACCAGTGTCAAGCATACGGCCTGATCCACCGGTCCATGCTGGATGCGAGGTTGGATCGATATCCAATGCCAACGTGTCGCCTTCCTTGCCCCAGGTAGAGCGCGTTTCGAAGACGGTTCCGTCGGTCATCTGCACCTTGATCATGTGATAATCGGGGTGAATGTCGGCTTTCATACATAATTCCTTTGCTCAGCCACCGGTTTCCGACCGGAAGCCCTAAATTCGGAAGCGCCGCGCATAGCGGGCACGCTTAAAGAAGGCAAGAACTGACTGTTAAAAATAACCGCAGCGTTCAGGCCGAGTTACGCTTTGGGCTAGGCCCTGCCGTTTAAGCCGGAGGCTCAGCAATCATCGCCATAAACTCGGCTTCAGCAGCGACCTGGTCGCCAACCATAGCGCGTCCGGCGAATTTGCAGACGCGCGCGCGCTTTTGGACAAACGTGACATGAAGATGTAAAAGACAGCCAGGTTCGACGGGCGCACGGAACTTGGCATTGTCAATCGACATGAAATACACAAGCTTACCTGAGCCTATAAGACCAAGGCTTTCCATCGCCAAAACACCAGCCGCTTGGGCAAGTGCCTCAACAATCATTACGCCGGGCATGATAGGCCTTCCAGGAAAATGGCCCTGAAAGAACCCTTCATTCATAGTCACGGCCTTGACGGCGCAAATCCGCTCGTCAGGAACGAGCTCTTCTACCCGATCGACTAAAAGCATGGGGTAACGGTGCGGAAGCACCGCCATCACCCTGCGGACGTCGTAATTGCTGTAATCGTTACCCGACATGCAGATTAACGGCTGTCAGGTTGTGCAGCAGCAGATGCCGGTGACTGAGCAGCGGCGGCCTGCGCTTGTGCTTGTTGTGACGCGTTGTTAATCAACTGCTGGATTTGCTGGTACAGCGTTCCAATCTGGCGCGAAGGACGCCAACCGGCTGGCGGTGTGATCGTGACGGCAGGCAATAGCTTATCGAGTTCAGCCGTAATTGCAGTCGTCACATCAACCGATTCTGGCGCCCAAACAAATGCGTCCGGAGCGAGGATGACGTTGATGCGCTTGGCCGTGATAACAGCCTGCTGTGCCGCTTCATATTTCAGGGCAATCTGCTCGATGGAATATAGCTGTGCAAGGATAACCGGATCCTGAAGCGCGCTCATTTCCTTTTGCTTCGCGTCAATCTGCGCAAGCAACGGGTTTTTTGCCTTAATCGCAACATCGAGCTCGGCCTGCGTCAGTTCTTTGTTCTTGTCGGTATCAAGCTGCGCATTCAGGTTGTTGATTTCTTGACGCTTTGTTTGAAGCTGCTGCGATACGGCCGCATATTGCGTGCCGATCTGCTGATACGCAGCGCCCAGCGCCTTTGAACGCAAGATAGCGACTGCCGTGTCTGACGTTGCGATACCCGAAACCTGAGCAGATGCTGGTGCAGTGATAACCAATGCGGACAAAAGAGCGGCCACAAGGGCGGTGTTACGAATATTCATTAGAATTGTGTCCCTACGTTGAAAGTAAATAATTTGGTGTCGTCGCCCGGCTGTTTTAGCAGAGCACGCGCTATATCGATCCTGAATGGACCAAATGGTGAGTTCCAGTTTACGCCGAATCCAACCGACAGCCGCGGCTTCCATGTGTCGCCGAGGAATTCTTCTTTGAACCGGAACGCCGCGACCCGTGCAGAGCCGTCGCCATTAACTGCGGTTGTAGACGTCTGAAGTGCCCCAGCACTATCGACAAAATAGTATAGCAGTCCACCTTGTGTGCCATCTGCCAATACTTCGCGTTGCTGCACGCTCTGCAGGACTGGCCGCGTAACGTCGAACACCGATCCAACATCGACAAACAGAGACGGACGCAGGCCCAACTCCTTTGCGCCGCTACCCAATGGGATCTGCAATTCTGCACGGCCCATATAATAGAAGCGACCACCAATGGCATCGTCTTGGATCTGGTTGCGGTCGGTAATCGGGTTATTAACCGCGACGCCGTTCACAATCTTGCCTTCCTGAAAAATACGCTGGACACGCGGCCCTACACCGCGAATATCGAAACCGCGCATTTGCGGCTCACCCAAATAGAAGCGATCTGTTAAACGGACATCGTCAATCCCCGCCAGTCCGCGGTTTTCCAACGGATGAATATACCCGCTCTCAAACGACAAACCGAAAACGAAATTACCAAACGGCTTCCAATATTTGTCAGCGTTAATTCGGGTTTTGATATATTTGACGCTGCCACCAAGCCCTGCGAAATCCTGGCTGACACCCAAGCTTTGGCCACGGGTTGGACGGATCCGGTTATCCCGGTCATCATATAACAATGTGTAGCCCAGCGACGACGTCAGGCGCTTACCGATAGCATCACAGAGAAAGCGCCCTGCGAGGGTAGGGTCACAGGTCGGCGGATTTCCGGAAAAAAATGTGTTTTCATCAAGTGTAATATCGTCTTGGCTTAAGCCGTACCGTGCCTGAAAATAAATATATTCGTTGACCGGTACGCCAAGACGCAACTGGAAGCCTGTTGTTGCCTGCTGGTAGGTCGTGTTGCGCTGGTTATTGAAGAAGTTAAAGCTGTTTAAATCACGGCGGAATATGTCGCCTGAAATCGCCATCGAACGGTCAAACAGATACGGCTCCGTAAATCCAATTTCTGCTGATTTCGAATAAGACGAATAGGAAATGTTGGTTCGTAATTCTTGGCCAAGACCGCGAAAGTTACGCTGGCGGATTGACCCTTGAAAGATGAAGTTTTCAATCGAGGAGAAGCCGGCTGATAGTGACAGCTCCCCAGTCGCTTTTTCTTCGATATTGGTGGTTAGAACGATGCGGTCAGGCGCACTGCCCTGCGCTTGTTCGACTTCCAGATCTTCCTGAAAATAGCCAAGTGACTTGATGCGCTCTGCAGTCCGCTTCACCTGAATGCTGTTAAAGGCGTCGCCTTCGTTCAGGCGGAATTCGCGGCGAACGACCTTGTCTTGGGTCAGCGTGTTGCCGTTAATGTCGACGCGCTCCACGAAAACGCGCGGTGATTCCGCAACGTTAAACGTAATGCCCATCGTCAACGTTTCTTTGTTTCTCTGGAAATCCGGGTTCACGTCGGCAAAGGCATAACCAAATAAACCAGCCGTTTCGGATAGGCTCTCTACCGTGTCTTCAACCATTTTTGCGTCGTAGTAATCGCCTTTTTTCATGCGCAACGTGGCTGTTAGACGACCTGAGTCGAAATCGCGGATTTGGCTTTCTACTTTCACATCGCCAAATCTATAACGGTCACCTTCTTCAACCACATAGGTGATGATGAAGTCTTGCTTATCAGGGGTGAGTTCGGCCACCGCCGAAACAACGCGGAAATCGGCATAGCCCTGGGTCAGGTAAAATTGGCGCAATTTCTGCTGATCGAACGCCAAGCGGTCTGGATCGTAGCTGGTGCCTGAGCTGAAGAAGCGGTAAAAACGCGCTTGCTTGGTAACCATCTCACCGCGCAGTTGACCATCGGAAAACTTGTCGTTGCCGATGATATTGATCTGTTGAACCTTGGACTTTGGCCCTTCGGTAATTTCAAACACAATATCAACACGGTTTTGGTCAAGCTGAACCAACTTTGGTTCAACAACCGCAGCGAAGCGCCCTTGACGTTTGTATAACTCGACAATGCGTGCAACGTCAGCTCGTACCTTAGACCGCGAATAAATCTGACGAGGTGCAAGCTTTATCTCAGGTTCAATCTTGTCATTCTTGATGCGCTTATTGCCTTCAAGAATGATGCGGTTCACAACTGGGTTTTCTCGCACTTCAATGACGACCGCGCCGGAATTGTTGCGCACGGAGACATCTGCGAACAATTCTGTCGCGTAGAGGTCCTTAAGTGCCTGGTCGGCAGATACCTGAGCCCATTGTTGGCCGGTGCGTAACCGGATATAAGACCGCACAGTATCCGCTTCGAGGCGCTGCGTTCCGACAACGGTGATGGATTGGATAGTCTCGGCAGGTGCCGCTGCCTTAGGCTGGGCGACTGGCATGGCGGGTGCAGCTTGCGCAAAAGCCGGTGTCATGCTGCCCGTCGCTGCAAGCGCAGTCGAACTCATCAAAAATACGCCAAAGCTTTTGAGGTTGCCGAGAGGTCTACTTTTCATTGTCATCCGATCTGATGTCCGGCCGCCACCGGGCGTTGGCAAACTGCCGCTAAAATCTTTTTTGCGTCCCTGCCCGATGCAGCGCGCGCAATCAAGTATGCAATGCCCTCAACTGCTACCGAAAAGACCGAAAGACGCGAGGTCATTGAAAGTTACCATTAACATGAACGCTGCCAGCATCGCAAATCCTGCACGGAAAGCCCACTCCTGCACTTGCGGTGTGGCTGGTCGCCTCCGCACTGCCTCAATACCGTATAGCAACAAATGCCCTCCATCGAGCATGGGGATTGGCAGCAGATTGATGAACCCCAAGTTAATCGAAATCAGAGCGGCTAGGCTTATAAACGTCAATATGCCCAAGCTCATGGCCTCGCCAGAAACTTTGGCGATTTTCAAGGGGCCGCCAAGTTCGGAAATGGGCCGACGGCCGGATATAATCTGCCCAAGACCAATGACCTGTTGGCGCAGAATATTGCCTGTTTGCTTCACGGCTGCCCAAGGCGCCTCAAGCAGCCCTAATTCGCGCGTTTCCAACTTGCTTGCACCAATGCCAATGCGACCAATCCGATATTCATTACCGAACCTGTCCACTTCAGTGACCGCAGCTACGGTAGCTTGCTTTTCAAGCCGCCTACCGTTTCGCTCGATTTCCATGACTATTTTTTCGCCTGGAATCATAACGACCTCGCGGGCCATCGCATCGAAAGTTTCGATAGTTCGACCATTCAACGTCAGGATCCGATCGCCGATCTGAATTCCGGCCGCCGCAGCCGCACTCCTCGGTTGAACGACATCGACGACTGGCGGCGTTACTGATTTACCAAATGCAAGCAGGAAGCCCATGGCGATAAGGATTGCGAGAAGAAAATTTACTGCAGGCCCAGCCGCTACGATCAGAGCACGTTGCCACAATGTTTTTGATTGGAACGTCTGATTGCGCTCATGCTCCGGCAATTGCTTCCAGCTTTCGTCTGCTTGGCTTGCAGGATTCATGTCACCAGCAAACTGGACAAAGCCCCCCAATGGCAACAGGCCAACGCGCCATAATGTGCCGCGCTTGTCTACCCGCCCCCAAATCTGAGGTCCAAAGCCGATCGAGAATTTCTCGGCCTTCACCCCAAACCAACGGCCAACAAGATAATGTCCCAGTTCGTGAACGACGACGAGAGAACCTATCAGCGCGAGAAACGCGAAAAGGGTGAGAATAATGTTCGGGGATTCAGCGGCCATGGGTTAGTTTCTCCAATTCGTGCTGCGCGTAACGGCGGGCGCCTGCATCAATGCTGAACAGGTCATCCAAATTGACAGGTGCTGCGGGCGCATAAGCCGTCAGGGTTTCTTCGACTAGGGATGCAATTTCCAGGAACCTCATCTTGCCGTCCAAAAAGGCCGCCACTGCAACCTCGTTCGCTGCGTTCAAGATAGCAGGCTTTGCACCGCCCTCGGCAATAGCTGCGCGCGCAAGTCGAAGCGCGGGAAAGCGGACCACATCAGGCTGCTCGAAGGTAAGCTGGCTAATTGCAGCAAGATCAAGCGGCTTACACGTCGTGGCAATACGCTCTGGCCAAGCAAGGGTGCTTGCAATGGGAATGCGCATATCGGGCGAACCCAACTGCGCCAGCGTTGAACAATCGACATATTCAACCATCGAATGGATCACCGATTGGGGATGGACGAGGATATCAAGCTTTTCCAGACCAACCGGAAAAAGGTGAAACGCCTCAATCAATTCAAGGCCCTTGTTCATCATCGTTGCGGAATCGATGCTGATCTTTGCACCCATGTCCCAATTGGGATGCGCAACGGCTTGCGCTGGCGTAACATTCCGCATTTCCTCAAGCGAGAAGGCACGGAAGGGTCCGCCGCTTGCGGTCAGGGTGATTTTACGCACTTGGTCAATTTTGCCGCCAGCGAGGCATTGGAATATGGCGTTATGCTCACTATCGACGGGAAGCAGTAACGCACCAGATTGGCGCACCGCTGCCATCATCAAAGCGCCAGCGGACACCAGCGCCTCCTTATTGGCCAAAGCGACGGTCTTCCCAGCCTCAATTGCAGCCATCGTAGATGGTAATCCAGCGCAACCCACTATCGAGGCCATAGTCCAGTCCGCATCGCGCCTAGCAGCCTCCACAAGCGCTTGTGGACCTGCTGCGGCCTCGATGTTCGTTCCGGCCAGCGCGTCCTTGAGTTCGGCGTAAGCCGACTCCTCCGCGACAACGGCAAGCTCGGCGTTAAATTCGCGCGCCAATTGCGCGATAGCGGCGGCATTGCCGTTGGCGGTTAATGCAACCACGCGGTAATCGCCGCGATGCTGACGAATGAGGTCCAGTGTCGACAATCCGACCGAACCTGTTGCGCCAAAGATGGAAACGCTGCGTGTCATGGATTAGCCTACCGTCCCACTTCGAAACAACATGATCACGCCAGCAGCAAAAGCAACAGCGATCAGGCCATCCGTCCGGTCAAATAAGCCGCCATGGCCCGGTATCAATCGTCCGGAATCTTTTACCCCTGCCCGCCGCTTCATCCAGCTTTCGAAGAAATCCCCCATTTGCGCAACCACCGCAAGCGCGGCCCCCGTCAGCATGAGGCGAAACCAGCCATATGCAAGATAGACATCGCCATCGCCAGAATTACCGCCCCTGAAGGCGTAGATGCCTGCTTGAATAAAAACCATCATGAGGCCCGCGCCAATCATTCCGCCGATAAGGCCAGACCAAGTTTTGGATGGGCTTATATGTGGCGCGATTTTCGGCCCGCCAAGGCTGCGTCCCGCAAAATAGGCACCGACGTCCGTGCCGATTACGCCCGCGATGAGCATGATTGCCGGCGTCATGCCGAAGAATGGCGCGCTGAACAGCAGCAAGGTGAAACATGCAAGGCCAACATAAGTCAGGCCGACCAATAGCCACAATATCTGCGCCTGCCGACTTTGCGCGAAACCAAGCACCAATTTGGTAAATTCAAAAAATACACCAAGGCCTATAGCGATAACGAGGCCCATAAAAGTATAGCCGCCCAACCAAATCGCAGCAATCGCGACCGACATCATAGCAACGCCGGACAATGTCCGTATGCCTAAGTCCGAACGCGGTTTAAGGGGCGGCGTAACCTTATCGTTCATCGACCACCATAGCGACGTTCACGGCGGGCGAATTCGTTCAGCGCAGCGGCAAGTTCATCTTTGCTGAAATCGGGCCACAAGGTCTCAGTGAACCAGAATTCGGCATAAGCTGCCTGCCACAACATGAAATTAGAAAGACGCTGCTCGCCTGACGTTCGGATAAGCAAATCCAGCGGCGGTAAGCCAGCGGTGTCCAGGTTGGCCTCAATGCTGGACACGCTTATCTCGCCTTGCGCAGCGGCGGCGCGTGCAGCGCGGACCATCTCGTCCTGGGATCCATAATTTAACGCTACCGCTAATGTCGTTCGGCTGTTCTTCGACGTCCGCGCAATCGATTCCTCAAGCATTTCCACAATATCAGGTGATAATGCTTTGTAATCGCCTATAATCTTTAACCGGACGTCATTTTCTGCAAATGTATCAAGGTCGGATTTGATGAAATCGCGCATTAGCGCCATCAGATCGTTTATCTCTTCCTCGGGCCGTTTCCAATTCTCGCTGGAGAAGGCATAAAGGCTAAGTGTTTCTAGGCCAAGCTCGCCCGCTGCACGCACAATATCACGGACAGTCTCAACGCCGCGTCTGTGTCCCATTGCGCGGGGTAACATGCGCTTCTTAGCCCAGCGACCATTGCCATCCATGATGATAGCAACGTGCCGCGGCCTTTCGCCTGTGCCGGCTGCGATGCGGACGGGTTGCGGTTCGACGTGCGCCATTACGTATCTAAACGCGGTCGAAGCGAATGGAAGGGAAGTTTGTATCCGGCCTCACTGGCTCAGGATTTCCTTTTCCTTATGCGCTGCTGCTTCGTCGACCGCTTTGATCATCTCGTCGGTCATTTTCTGGACTTCAGTCTCCAACCGCTTGCGATCGTCCTCGCTGATTTCTTTCTTGTTCTCGTCAATTTTCAGACCGTCATTTGCGTCGCGACGCACGTTGCGGATCGCGATTTTGGCTTTCTCAGCATATTGGCCAGCGAGCTTTGCCAGTTCTTTGCGGCGTTCCTCGGTGAGATCGGGAATAGGCAAGCGCAAAGTCTGCCCATCGGTAATCGGGTTTAACCCAAGACCAGCCGAACGAATGGCTTTTTCCACTGGCGTCACGTTTGAGCGGTCCCATACCTGAACCGATAGCAAACGTGGTTCAGGCGCGCTGACGGTAGCGACCTGGCTCAACGGCATGTGCGAACCGTAAACTTCGACGACTACGGGGTCGAGTAAAGTCACGTTGGCACGCCCGGTACGCAGCCCGGAAAGGTCGCTTTTAAATGAATCGACAGCGCCCTTCATACGGCGCTCAACGTCGGTTTTGTCATATTGCGGCATGGATTAGTTTCCTTCGCTTGTTACCACAGTTGAAGTGCCGCTTCCGTCGAGCACCTTCAATATATTGCCCCGTTCGCGGATAGAGAACACCACGATAGGAATGTTGTTGTCACGGCATAACGACACAGCGCTTGCGTCCATAACCTTAAGATTATCTGCTAAGACACGGTCATAACTTAATGTTTCATAACGCTTTGCTGTCGAAACCTTTTTAGGATCGGCATCATACACACCATCAACCGAGGTACCCTTGAACAACGCGTCGCATTGCATTTCAGCAGCGCGCAAAGCAGCACCGCTATCCGTCGTAAAGAACGGTGCGCCAACGCCTGCGGCGAAAATAACGATCCGGCCCTTTTCCAAATGCCGCTCAGCACGGCGACGGATGACGGGTTCGCAGACCTTGTCCATTTCAATGGCAGACTGCACGCGGGTCGGTACGCCGAGCTGTTCAAGCGCGTTTTGCATGGCGAGCGCATTCATGACGGTCGCGAGCATGCCCATATAGTCGGCCTGCGCCCTGTCCATGCCCTTTGCGGCACCGGAAATACCCCGGAAGATGTTACCCCCACCGATTACAAGGCACAGTTGCAATCCAGTATCCTGTGCAGCTTTTACCTCTTCGGCAACGCGCGCCACAGTAACGGGATCAATGCCATAGGCTTGATCCCCCATAAGCACTTCGCCCGATAGTTTAAGCAGAATGCGACGATAGCCGTGCGCGCTCATAATATCCCTCACCCTGATACGATTATGGCGCCCAGCTATAGGAGCCGTGCGCCACATCGCCAAGTGCTTATCCCCGCCTTTTGGCAGGGAAGCCAAGAATATTTATGCGCCGACCGCAGCAGCCACTTCAGCTGCAAAGTCAGACACTTCCTTTTCAATGCCTTCGCCAAGCTGGAAGCGGACATAATCCTTCAGCACGATTGGCTTACCAGCTTCTTTACCAGCGGCCGCGACAACATCCGAAATAGGGGTCTTGCCGTCCATAACGAATGGCTGGCTCAACAAGGCATTTTCCTTAGCGAACTTCTTCACGGCGCCTTCAACCATCTTTTCAACGATATCCGCTGGCTTGCCGCTTTCCGATGCCTTTTCACGCGCAATACCGCGCTCACGCTCAAGCGTTTCGGCATCAAGGCCGGATTCGTCAAGCGACAGCGGGAATGCCGCAGCGATGTGCATCGCCAGCTGCTTGCCAAGGCCATCAAGCGTCGCAGCGTCTGCATCGCTCTCAAGTGCAACAAGAACGCCGATACCGCCCATGCCAGGCGCCGCAGCGTTGTGGACATAAGAAACAACACGGCCATTATTGACCGAAAGCGACTTTACGCGGCGAATAACCTGATTTTCACCGATGGTGGCGATGTTGTTGGTCAATCGTTCTTGAACGGTTTCGCTTCCGCCATAAGGCGCGGCCAAAACGGATTCAGCATCGTTGGCGCTGAGGTTGAGGGCAACTTGGCTGACAGCAGCGACGAATTCTTGAAACTGTTCGTTTTTGGCAACGAAATCTGTCTGGCTGTTAACTTCGATAGCAGTACCCTTGGTGCCCTCAACAGCAACGCCTACAAGACCTTCCGCCGCGGTGCGGCTCGATTTCTTGGCAGCAGTTGCAAGGCCCTTGGCGCGCAGCAAATCAACTGCGGCTTCGATATTGCCGTTGGTTTCTTCAAGCGCCTTTTTGGCGTCCATCATCCCAGCGCCGGAAAGCTCACGCAGTTCCTTGACGGCTGAAGCGGTAATTGCAGACATAAGAGTGTCCTTTCGAAAGGTACGGAGGCCAATACAGCCTCATTGAAGTTCGTCATCCCCGTAAAAGCGGAGATCTAACACCAGCGCTTACTTCACAAGCAAACGACAAGAGTCGGCCCCCCGCATAAGCGGGGGTGACGACAATTTGGTTACGCTTCGGCGGCAGGCGCTTCGGCAGGAGCAACTTCAGCAGCGGGCGCTGCTTCTTCAGCCACCGGCGCTGTTTCTTCAGCTACTGGGGCTGCTTCTTCGATCGCTGGCGCGGTTTCTTCTACCAAAGCAGGTTCAGCCGCTGGCTCAACTTCCGCACCAAGGTCAATGCCCTTGGCAACCTTAGCGTTTACATTGCCCTTGGTCGCCGCAGTAGCAACCGCGTCGCAATACAAACGGATGGCGCGTGCAGCGTCATCATTTGCAGGAACCGGGAATGCAATTCCATCAGGCGATACGTTTGAATCGAGGATCGCGATCACTGGAATACCAAGAACATTGGCTTCCTTGATGGCAAGTTCTTCCTTGTTTGCGTCGATGACGAACATAACGTCAGGAATGCCACCCATGTCGCGGATACCGCCAAGGCTCATTTCAAGCTTATCGCGCTCGCGGGTCATCTGAAGAATTTCCTTCTTCGTGAAACCGTGCGTGTCGCCCGAAAGCTGCTCTTCAAGCGTCTTGAGCTTCTTGATCGAGTTCGAAATGGTCTTCCAGTTGGTGAGCATACCGCCCAACCAGCGATGGTTGACGAAATGCTGACCCGATGCGCGTGCCGCATCGGCAATTGGGCCTTGCGCCTGGCGCTTCGTGCCAACGAACAGGACCTTGCCGCCAGACGAAACGCTCTGTGCGACGAAATCTAGAGCGCGTGCGAACAATGGCACGGACTGCGACAGGTCGAGAATGTGGATGCCGTTGCGCGCGCCGAAAATATACGGCTTCATACGCGGATTCCAACGGTGTGTTTGGTGGCCAAAATGGGCCCCAGCTTCAAGCAAATGCTGCATGGTTACGACAGGTGCCGCCATGGTACTTCTCCTTCCGGTTGAGCCTCTGGGAAACTAGAACTTCACTTTTGCCTGAAAGACAAAGATCAGCACCGGTTTGTGCGTTTCCCATGTGGAATGACGGCGCCGTTATAGTTGTCGACAGGATTCGTCAAGCACCAACAGACTCACCAGATGGCGCAATTTGGTGTAGTCGCATTAACAATCGGTTCAGAACGCACCGCATAGCGAGACATTATGGGCAGGAAGACAAATTGAAAACGCGTTGGGCAGTCACTGCTTCAATCGCGTTGCTCGCGATATCCTCGCCGGCGCTCGCCAAAGATCAATCGCTTGGCGAAGCACAGCAATCTGCGCCTCCCGAGCGCATCTCCTTTCTTGTTACCTTCGGCACGGAAAAATGTCCGGACGCAGTCGGCGACGAAATCATGGTCTGTGCGGTCCAGCCGGAGGGTGACCGGTTCCGGATTCCTAAACCTATCCGCCCAAATAGCGAATCGCCAGTAGCAGGCGGAAGCTGGACCTCCGCCGTTGAGAGCCTTGACGGCTATGCGCGCGCTGTGTTGCCCAACAGCTGTTCTGTCAATGGAAGCAACGGCTTCACTGGGTGCATGCAACAGGCACTTCAAAAATGGCATGCAGAGCGCCGCGGAACACGCAGCGCGCCGTAATTTCGCAGGCCAGTGAACTTTTTGCGGCCGAACAAGTTATCCACAGGCAATCCCCGAAGTTACCCAGCCATGTTCCCCGCGTGGAATACCGCTTGACATGTTGGAACAAATAGTGAACAACAACGTATATCCGGTGTTTAGCCGAATCAAACTTCCCCACCGTTTTAAGGTGGGAACGCAAAGGACCAGTGCCATGACTATCATCGCTACCCTTCTTTTCGTGATCGCACTAAGTGCGTCACTTGGTGTAATATTGCTGTCCATCCGCAATGCCATGCCGCGTATTCGTGAAGTGATTGATATGGAATTCGCCCTCTCACCGCAGCGTGAGCGCCGGATAATATTGGGCGAAATGCGGCGTCTGGCGCCTGCGGAGATCATCCCCTTTCCCGCGATGTCGCGCGTCCATAACACGCCCCGTTTGGCTGCCTAGATATCAACCCCACAGTGTGGTCGGGTTTTAGGTAACTTAGCTACGCCCTTCGAAGACGTGGATTGCCCTAACTAGGGCCATGCGCACAACTTGTTCGGCGCCAATCTTCTTTTGTGACCAATATGGGCATAAAAAAGGGCGGGTGCTTTCGCCCCGCCCTCTGTAACCAATTTCTTGGTGTGTGTCTTAGTTGACAGCGTCCTTGAGAGCCTTGCCAGCTTTGAACTTTGGCTGAGTCGATGCCTTGATGGTCATTGGCTCACCGGTGCGTGGGTTACGTCCGGTCGATGCCTTACGCTTTGCAACGCCAAAGGTACCGAAACCAACGAGACGTACTTCGCCGCCGCTCTTCAGAGCGCCAGTGATTGCTTCAAATGTTGCTTCGACGGCTTTGCCGGCATCAGCCTTGGTCAAACCGCTAGCTTCGGCAACTGCACTGACGAGATCTTGCTTGTTCATGTGGGAACCCCCCTCTTAAAATTATATGAGACCCATTTATCGATACCATGAGTCGCGGCCAAAGCCGGTGGGGAGATAATGAGCAGAATGTTAACGCTGTCAAAGGAAATATCGGCCCAAAACGGTCATTTTCTGTGAAAAAAGACGAGTCCTGCTTATTATACACTTATAATAGCAGGACACGCCGCCTCAATGTGTCACTGGCACCCCATTTTCACTGGTAGTTACAGCCGGTAAAGCCGCTGCCAGATCATCCGCCTCGGTCCATTCCACGGCGACCAATGGGGATACTAAAGCACGCGCCAGAACCTGATCGACATGGCTAACTGGGATAATCTCAAGACCGTCCTTTATGTTTGCTGGAATGTCCGCAAGGTCCTTTTCATTCTCTTGGGGAATGAGCACGGTTTTAATCCCGCCGCGCAAAGCCGCCAGCAACTTCTCTTTCAATCCACCAATCGGCAACACACGTCCACGCAACGTGACTTCGCCAGTCATGGCAACATCGCGGTGCACGGCAATACCCGTAAGTGTCGACACGATGCACGTCACCATGCCTATGCCGGCCGATGGGCCATCCTTGGGCACTGCGCCTTCGGGAAGGTGAATGTGCACATCTTTGCGGGCAAACAGGCTTGGTTTGATGCCATAGCTCGGCGCGCGCGCCTTCACGTAGCTCAAGGCCGCCTGAATGGACTCGCTCATGACTTCGCCTAGCTTACCTGTCGTCTTAATATTCCCCTTACCAGGAACAGTGACAGCTTCGATGGTCAGCAACTCACCACCCACTTCAGTCCAGGCGAGACCCGTGACGGCACCGATCTGGTTTTCTTCCTCACCCATGTCATGGCGAAATTTACGAACGCCGGAAAAGTCGGCAAGATTTTCGGGCGTAATGACAATGCTCTTGTCCTTACCTTCCAATATCCGCCGTAAAGATTTACGCGCAAGCTTCGCGATCTCACGCTCCAGAGTCCGAACGCCGGCCTCTCTTGTGTAATAGCGAATGACATCGCGCAGTGCATCGTCGCTTATCGAGAACTCTTCAGGCTTAAGCCCGTGGGCCTCGATCTGCTTTTCCACCAAATGGCGCTTGGCAATCTCAAACTTCTCGTCCTCAGTGTAGCCTTCAAGACGGATGATTTCCATCCGGTCCAACAACGCCTGCGGTAAGTTCATGCTGTTTGCGGTCGTTACGAACATCACGTCCGACAAATCAAGATCAATTTCCAGATAATGGTCATTGAACTTGTTGTTCTGTTCAGGATCGAGAACCTCAAGCAAGGCCGACGCTGGATCGCCCCGGAAATCCTGCCCAAGCTTGTCGATTTCATCGAGCAAGAACAACGGGTTCATCGTCCCTGCCTTTTTCAAATTGGCCGCGACCTTGCCGGGCATTGAACCAATATAGGTACGACGGTGGCCGCGTATCTCGGCCTCGTCCCGAACGCCGCCCAAGGATTGGCGAATGAACTCACGACCAGTCGCCTTGGCAATCGATTTGCCAAGGGAAGTCTTGCCGACCCCCGGAGGGCCAACGAGGCACAATATTGGCCCCTTCAGCTTGTTCGTCCGAGCTTGCACCGCAAGATATTCCACGATCCGGTCCTTAACCTTTTCCAAGGCGAAGTGGTCGGCATCAAGAACGTCCTGCGCCTTGGCAATATCGCGCTTCAGCTTGGATTTTTTTCCCCATGGAATGCCCAAAAGCGTATCAAGATAATTACGGATGACCGTGGCTTCTGCAGACATCGGCGCCATCCCGCGCAGCTTTTTCAGTTCCGCATTGGCTTTCGCTTTTGCTTCCTTGGAGAGCTTCATCGTGTCAATCTTGGCCTGAATTTCGGTAACCTCGTCACCGCCTTCGCCATCGTCGTTGCCAAGCTCGCGCTGAATGGCTTTCATCTGCTCATTCAAATAATATTCGCGCTGCGTCTTTTCCATTTGACGCTTCACACGGCCACGGATTTTCTTTTCAACCTGCAAAACGCCAAGCTCGCCTTCCATGAAGGCAAAGGCCATTTCAAGCCGGCGAAGCGGGTTGGATTCAACCAACAAGGACTGCTTATCCGAAACCTTCAATTGAATATTCGCCGCAACGGTGTCCGCCAGTGCCGACGGGTTATCAATCTCGGTTAACTGAACAGCTGCCTCTGCGGGCATTTTCTTGTTCAGTTTCGAATAATTCTCGAACTGCTCCGTCACTGAACGCATCAGTGCGGTTGCCTCGGGGCCATCCGCGCTTTGTTCGTCAACCAAGATGACGGTCGCCTCAACATAATTGTCGCCACGCTCGATCAAGTCGCGCAATTCAGCGCGTTGTTTGCCCTCAACCAGCACGCGCACTGTGCCATCAGGCAACTTTAACAGCTGCATGATCGTGGCAGTCACGCCGATATTATAAAGATCATCCTTGGTGGGATCGTCCTCGGAAGGGTCAAGCTGCGCGACAAGAAAAATTTCTTTGTTGGATTTCATTGCCTGTTCCAAGGCAACCACCGATTTATCACGCCCAACAAACAACGGCACAATCATGCCGGGGAAAACAACAATATCGCGCAATGGCAATAATGGAAGGTTCAGATCCATAGATACTCCAATTGGCGGTCACCCAAAACGGCAACCTGCCTGTTCCAACCCAATATGAGGGCTTTGCGGACGCTTTCAATGCATGTGCACGGGTTAGGCACATTTAATTGGGGAAAAACCGTAATGGACCTCGGCCACTACAGCCATTCGCCTTATCAAAATGGCAATTTGAACCCTGGAGGCAGCGGTAATCCGCTAGACATCTTGCCCATTTCCGCATTGCTGGCGGCATCAGCCTTGTCGCGGGCATCGTTGAATGCTGCTGTGATAAGGTCTTCCAACATGCCCTTGTCGGCTGGCACGATGAGGCTGTCATCGATTTCAACGTTCAATATCCGGCCTTTTGCAGTCGCCTTAACCTTCACCAGGCCACCACCAGAAACGCCCTCAACCCGGATCGTATCCAGCGTTGCCTGCGCTTGTTCCATCTGTTGCTGGATATTCTGGGCAGCTTCTTGCGCAGCCTTGATCATCTCTTCCATGCTTTTCACGCGCTCTTACTCCATTTCATGCCATTATCGTCGCTGTCGAGCAGCTCCGCCTCTGGAAACGCAGCAAACGCCGCTTTGACCAAAGGTGACTCCATTATAATGCGTTTATCAGTCTCGGCGTCGGCTTGCTCCTGCTCCAATAGGCTTGGCTGGGCATCTCCCGCGCGCTCTTCTACGTCCCAGCGCATGCCCGTAACCTTCGCAAGCGCATCCCGCAGTTCGCCCAAAAATGTCGGTGCAACGGGCCCCGCCAATTGAAACGCCAACATAGGCGGTGCATATTCGACCAGACGGACAACATCGCGCAACGTCATTTCAAGGCTTACAAACCCGTCACGCGCCAGACGATCCAAAAGCGCTTTAAACGTCGCAGGCATCAATGACTGCACTGAAGCGGAGGCCGTGGCATCAGGCGCAGTGGACGCAGAAGCAGGTATTGCCGCCGTGAACGCCCCCTCACCAATCATCTTGGCAAGCTCACCAGGGTCCGGCAGCGTTGCGGCATGGATCACGCGCAACAGGGCCATGTCGGCCGCATCCAGCGGGACAGATGCACGCGCGACTTCCTCCTGCCCTTTTAACAACAATTGCCAAAGACGATGCAGAACCGGGAAAGATAAACGGTCCGCATGATCCTCAACCACAGCATTAGCTTCGGCATCCAGCGCTCCATCGCGTGGCGCGCCTACCTTCGTGAGTGTCAGCCTATGTACTTCGGACAACAATCCAGCAAACATCGCCAGCGGTTCAACACCAAGATTATATTGGTTCTTTGCCTCCGCCAACATGGCCTGCGCATCGCCCATGAGGATTAGGCCAAAGAGACGACGGATCGCACCACGGTCGGACAAGCCCAACATGTCGCGCACCTGCGCCGCGGTGACTTTTCCATCACCCTCCATATCGGCATGGGCAATGGCTTGATCAAGGATCGACAGACCGTCGCGAACAGAACCCTCGGCGGCTTGCGCAATTAAAGTCAGCGCCTCGGTTTCAGCCTCTACGGCTTCCTTGGCGGAGATTTCAGCGAAATGCCCCGAGAGCTTTTCGGTGGGTATCCGTTTCAGATCAAAGCGCTGACACCGCGACAGGACTGTAATCGGAACCTTGTTGACTTCTGTCGTTGCGAACAAAAACTTTACATGGCCCGGCGGTTCTTCAAGCGTCTTCAGCAGCGCATTAAACGCGTTTTTGGACAGCATGTGAACTTCGTCGATGATGTAGATTTTGTAGCGTGCAGACACGGCAGAGTACCGCACAGCCTCAATAATCTCCCGCACATCGTCTACACCGGTGTGGCTTGCGGCATCCATTTCGATGACGTCGATATGCCGACCCTCCGCGATTGCGACACAAGGCTCGCAAGCCCCACACGGGTCAATAGTCGGGCCGCCCTGCCCGTCGGTCCCAATGCAGTTCAACGCCTTGGCAATCAATCGCGCGGTTGAGGTTTTCCCCACCCCGCGCACGCCAGTCATCAAGAATGCATGTGCAAGGCGGTCACGCTTTATGGCGTTACCCAAGGTTTGGACCATCGCGTCCTGCCCAATGAGTTCCGCAAATGTCTGTGGCCGATATTTGCGCGCCAAAACGCGGTATGCCGCTCCGCCAGTCGCCACGGGCGCGGCGGCGGGCATAGCCGCTACAGGCAAATCCAGACCCAGCCCCAATGCATCATCAGGCATATCTGGGTCGCGTTCGGCGAATTCTGGGGTATCGGAATCGGGCATTATCGTCACGTTAATATGGTCATCGACCTTTGTCGAAGTCTTCTCAACCGAAACACGGGGAAAAGTAGGAGCCGAATGACCCGCAGCGAATTCGTTGTGGCTGCTTCCGTCAGGATCTGACCAGGTTGGCGAGTGCCACGTCCATCCGACTCCCACGCCGCATATGGCCGCGACGTTGCCGAAATGCAAGTGCAGGAACACAAAGCGATAAACGCCATTTTAACCGCAATACGAAATATTAAATTAACCGTGATTCGTTAGCAACCATCCGTCACACAGGAATAAACGGTTATGAACAGCGCGTCATTGAGGACCATATCATATAAACGATACGAAGGCGCAGCGCGCGAAGATCGCAGTGCCCCGCGCGTTTGCGTTAAAATCCCTGCTATCGTGCGTCCTTCGGGTTCATCGGGATACTCCGTGATTGTCCGAAATCTGTCGCTTTCCGGTGTCGCTTGTGAGGCGCTGACGCGGATGCCTGCGGGTACACAATTGCGGCTAACCCTTCCCGGCCTCATGGCGATTCAGGCCAAGGTCATTTGGAACGACTGCAATATTGTCGGGTGCGAATTCAGCACTATGCTGAACCCCGCCGCCCTTCAAAACATATTAACGCGGTTTCCTGCTTAAGCTTAAGCGTTGCGCAAATACCAGTCATAATCGATGCTCGGCACGTGGCCAAAATAGCGATCCTGTTCGACGCGCTTTACGATAGTAAACATGTCGACAAAACGGTCGCCGAGATACTCACGCAGCAATTTGGAACCGTGAAAGCGGTCGACTGCGGCAAACCAGTTGCTTGGCGGCTTGTCATCGCCTGATCCATCCCGGTCATAGCCATTGCCAACGACCGCTGGGCCTGGATCGACCTGATGCGTGATGCCGTGGTGAATACCGGACAATACGCCAGCGACCGCAAGATATGGGTTTGCATCCGCACCACAGGCGCGATGTTCCACATGGCGGCTTGATGCCGGACCAGCGGGGATGCGGAAGGAAACGGTGCGGTTGTTGACGCCCCATGTCGGTGCGACCGGCGCGTAGCTGTTCGCCTTGAAACGGCGGTAGCTGTTGGCATGTGGCGCAAAGAGCGCGAAGCAGTCGCCAACACTCGCGATCATCCCACCAATGGCGTGACGCAACATTGCAGTGCCTTCCGGATCGTCGGAGGCAAATAGGTTGAGCCCTTCGGCATCGTTCATCGAGACGTGAATATGCATCCCTGAGCCTGCTTGTTCGGCAAATGGTTTCGCCATGAAAGTCGCCTCAAGGCCATGTGCTTGTGCCACTGCCTTGACCACGCGCTTATACATGATGGCATCGTCGCATGCCCGAAGCACGTCGGGCTTGTAGCGCAATGTCAACTCGCACTGACCGGGTGCAAATTCCGAAATCGCGGATTCAAGCGGCAGCCCTTGAATATCGCATGTTTCGTATAACTCGTCGAAGAAGGGGCGAAAGTCGTCCAGTTCGCGCAAGCCATAGACTTCGACCATCTGCGGCGTTTCGCGATTATACTCTGGCCGAGCTGGGCGGATGGAACCATCACGCGCACGCTTTGGATCCAACAAATAGAATTCTAGTTCAACCGCCAAGGCGGGCGTCAGCCCCATTTCGGCGAAGCGGTCAACGACAAGACCAAGCACATGGCGCGGATCAAGGTCATGTGGCTGGCCATCCAATTCATAAAAATCGACCAAGAATTGCGCCGCATTGTCGCCTGCCCATGGTGTGCGCACAAGTGTGCCCGGAATTGGCTTCATCGAACGATCAGCGTCGCCATCTTCCCATACCAATCCCGTTTCCACGGTGTCTTGCCCAGTGATGTCGACAACAGCAATTGAACCAGGGAAAAACCGTCCAATTTCATAGACTGACAAAACCTCATGCTGGCGCAGCCGCTTTCCCCGCGGCACGCCGCCAAAATCGGTATAGATCATCTCAACGGAGTCGATGTCGGGATATGCCGCAAAAAAGGCCTCCGCTTCGCTCCGTGGCGCAATGATCGCTGATGATTTTGCCCGCTTGATTGTCATGATGATACTTTCGTAAGTCCTGATTTTGTTATGCTAATAGCTCAGTCAGCGCAGAGTTCAACTCTGCCGCAAGACGGTCGACTTGCGCCACTTGCGTCACCGGACTGACCAGCATCATATTATGGAAAGGCGCAAGCAAGATACCGCGATTGGCGAGATATAGATGGATAGTGCTTTCGAGTGCATGGTCCATCACCGCCCGCGCTTCACTGCCATTGCGCGGCGGGATGGCGGAACAGACCAGTTCGACGCGCGCGCCAACATGGCTGACATGCCAGTCCAGCGAATGGGTACTAATCACGCCGTTGAGTTGCGCCACCAGCCTGTCTGCCATTGAGAGCATATGGGCATAAGCGCCGCGGGTAATGACCTGCCCCAACATCGCATGCATGGCCGTAATCGCCATCGCATTGGCCGATAATGTCGTCCCAATTCCGCTATGCCCGGCTGGGCGTGATGCGTTCAGCGCCGCCATCCGTTTGGCGATCGCTTCTGTAAAGCCGTAGACGGCGCACGGCACGCCGCCGCCGATGGATTTGCCGACCACCAATATGTCCGGCTTTGGGCCATGCATATTGCTGTGCCCGCCATAGCCGGATGAGATCGTATGGGTTTCGTCAAACACCAGGATTGTGCTGGTTTCATCACACAGCCTTCGCAATTCCGTCAGAAACCCCGGTGCATCGCGCACCATGCCGATATTGGTCATCAACGGTTCGGCCAATACGCAAGCGATATCGCCACCGCGCAAAGCAGAGGCAAGCGCATCCACATCGTTGAATTCGATTGCAACCGTCGTCGGCAACAAATCTTGCACTTGCCCGATCAGGCTTGGCCGGTTGACTGCACGGCCATCGCGCAAGTCGACGAACACATCATCAACCGCGCCATGATAGCAGCCGTTGAAGATCAAAATCTTGTCGCGCCCAGTAATCCCGCGACACCAGCGAATAACGGCTCGGTTTGCTTCGCTTGCTGTCGTCGTCACTTGCCATTGCGGCAGTCCGAACATGTCGGCTAGCATAGACCCAAGCTCTGCGCCCTTTGCGGTCGGCAACATATAGCTTAAGCCCTGCCCTGCTTGCGCTGCTATGGCCTTGGCAAGCGGGGCGGGCGAATGACCAAACATGCTCGCAGTATCGCCAAGGCAAAAGTCATCAAAGACCTGCCCGTCGATACTCGTCAGGGTCCCTCCAGAAGCCTCCTGAGCGACGATTGGGAACGGACTGGACCAATCGAGTATCCAATGGAAAGGGACGCCCTGAAACCATCCCTGAACGCTTTTGGCATGCGCCTTGGACTTTGGGTTCGCTGCAATAAACCGTGCAATTTCACGTTCGCGCATCTGGTGTATGGCTTGACGATTGATCATAGCCGGTCCCGCATTGCGTAATACAGCATACCTGCCACATGCATAGGCCAGCGCAGCAAGGTTCCGCCGGGAAATGGTTTTGATGGTAGACTCGACATCAGCGCGTAAGCGCCCGCGTCGCCTGCCATCGCCTCAGCCACAATCTCACCCGCCAATGTCGTAAGCAGGGCACCATGCCCCGAAAAGCCATGCGCGAACCAGATTTTGCCGCTATCGGTCCGCCCGACATGCGGCAAGCGGTAGCGGCTAACGCCAACAGCCCCGCCCCACCGATAGTCGATTTTCACATCCTCCAGATTGGGGAACACCTGCAACATGTGTTTGCGGACGAATGCATCAACGCTGGCTGGCATAGACGGCAGATATTTTTCTCCGCCGCCAAATATCAAACGGTTATCAGCAGACAGTCTAAAATAATTCAGGACAAAGCGGGTGTCGGCAATCGCCATGTCCGATGGAATAAGCGACCTCGCCCGGTCTTTGCCCAGCGGTTGTGTGGCAATGTTGTAATTGAGGATAGGCATCGCATAGCCGCCCAAGTGCCGGTGCACACTCCCGGTCTTCGTATCTGTCGCAAGCATGGCTTGCTTGGCAAAGACATTGCCACCCTCAACTCCGGCACACACTTTTTCTGGCTGCTCTGTGACACCGATAACGCGCGTATTGGCAAAGATTTTGACACCCGCATCGGTTGCAGCCTGTGCCAGCCCAAGCGCATAATTCAGCGGGTGAAAATGGCCGCCCCTTTTGTCCACCATACCACCATGATACAGCGCACTATTCACTACGCTGCGGCCCGCGTCGGGTGAAAGCAAGTCCACGTCGGAATAATCCATGTCGCGGGCAAGGCATTCGGCTTCGTCGGCCAGATCGCGATAATGGGAGGGGTTCCACGCCATTGTTGCGTGGCCGGGTTTCAGGTCGCAGGCGATATCATGATTTGCCACCCGAGCCATGACGCGGTCACGCGCATTCAAGGATAAATCAAAAATAGCTTTGCCGCGTTCCTTGCCGAATGCCTTAGCCAGCGTCCGTGCGTCCCAGCGCCAGCCGGGGATCAGTTGCCCGCCATTGCGGCCCGAGGCTCCAAAACCGGGAAAATATTGATCAAGGACGATAACCTTCATCCCCAATTCAACAGCGCGCAAAGCAGCCGTCAGCCCGGTATAGCCAGCGCCTATGACAACTAAATCGGCATGATGGTCGCCCGACAAGGTTTCATATGGCGGCGTCGCCATTGCGGTCGCACGATAATAGCTTTCGTCAAATAGTGGATCGCCAGTCGCGGGGAGCATACTCACACGCGCAGCAACAAATGCTCGCGCTCCCAGCTTGAGACGACGGACTGGTAATTGAACAATTCATAGTCCTTAACGGCATAGAAGATGTCAAAAAACTCTTCTCCAAGCAGGTTGCGTACGGGCTTACAGGCGCTGAACCGGTCCAATGCCGCCTCCAAAGTCCGGGGCAAGGTGCGGGCGCGGTTATAGGCGCTGCCGGTGATTGCCTTGGCTGGTACCATCCGTTCCACCATACCAATATAGCCGCAGACCAGCGAAGCAGCCATCGCGAGATAGGGGTTGGAGTCCGCCCCCGGCAGACGGTTTTCGACGCGCCGGTTGGCCTTGTCCGAAATCGGCACGCGGAAACCACAGCTTCGGTTGTCTTCGCCCCATTGGACGTTGATTGGCGCGGCACTGTCTGGCCGCATCCGGCGGAAGCTGTTCACATTGGGCGCCCAGAGCGGCGATATCTGAGGCATGAACTTTACAAGACCCGCTATATAGCTGCGGAACAGCGCACTGTCCTTGCCATTGGCGTTAGAGAACAGGTTTCTGCCGGTTTCGGCATCGACCACCGACTGGTGAATATGCATTGCGCTGCCCGGCTGCCCGGCCATCGGGTTCGCCATAAAGGTCGCATAGACGCCATGCTGCTTAGCCACTGCGCGCACAGTGCGCTTAAATAGGAACACTTGATCCGCCAGCTTCAGCGGGTCACCATGGACAAAGTTCACCTCAAGCTGGGCAGCGCCCATTTCGTGAATCATCGTATCGATATCGAGGCCCATCAACTCACAGTCATCATAGATGTGGTCGATGATATCTTCATATTCGTTCATCGCCTCCAGCCCATAAGGCTGGCTTGCTGTTTCCGCACGCCCGCTTGATCCCGTTGGCGGCACCAACGGAAAGTCAGGGTCCACATTTTGGCTGACAAGGTAAAATTCAACCTCAGGCGCCATAATCGGCTTCCACCCGCGTTCCGCATACATGTTCAATACTTTTTTCAATATTGTGCGCGGTGCGATTTCCACCTCGGTGCCATCGCCATGAAGAACATCGGCAATGACAAAGGCCGTGGGCGATTTGAAGCCCGGGGCGACGCAAATCGTATCGGGGTCGGCAATCAGGATTTTGTCCGGATCCTTGTCCCAGATATCAGCAATATCCTCGGGGTAATGGCCATCAATGGTACAGATAAAAACACTACCCGGAATGCGCAGCGATTTGTCACGGACCGACGATAGGAATTTTTTGGCTGGTAAAACCTTGCCCCGCTGAACCCCGTTTATGTCAGGTACAATGCACTCAACCTCATCGATTTTGTGCTCAGCGATCCAATTCGCAAGATTGACGGACATTGTGTTTCACCAGTTTTTTGTAGGCCTGATAAGCGCATGCCGGACTTGAAAGGTCAAGCCCGGCATGTGTCTTTACCGAATTGGGCCACATTTATGGGGCCTACAACGCTTAATCTTGGATCAGAAGCCGTAGCTTAGTGAAAACACTACGCCGGCTGCGCTGTCCTTAAAGGCAAAGGTCGTCTTACGGTTCGTGTCCACATAAGATGCACCAACGGTGAAGCCGGCGACAGCAGCGGTCAACCCAAGTGACCAATCCAACTTCTCGCCTTCACCGGTGAACGCGCCGTCTTCAAGACCAACAGATCCCACGATCGAAATCGGTGAATTTGGAATAGCAACGGCTGCGTTGGTGGCGACATAGATGTTGTCGTTATTGCCCGTGTTATCTTGGCTTGGAACATAGCTTAGCTGAGCACCGACAGATGCGGGACCGACGGATGTACCGAGCTTTCCTGTGAACTCGACATAGTTGAAGCTTGATACGCCAGGATAGACATAATAGGTCGCACCGATATCATAGGTCACAGCATCCCCGCCGGCAAAGCCAACATACAGATCAACTTCGACATCATCGCCCGCGTTTTCGGCCAGGTTGGAACCCCAAACGCCCGCGTACAGGCCGGACTCATGCTTGACAGTCAGGTAAGGCTGGAACGCGAAATCCTTATCTGAGAGCGAAACGCCACGGAAACGATAGTCGGAAACGATAGCGGCGCCGCCGGTTATGGTGATTGGACCCGCCGCCTCTTCTTGCGCGAATGCAGGCACTGACATGGTCAGAGCGCTCATGGCGACGCTGATGCTTGCCAGTTTCAAAATGGAATTACGCATAATATTACCCCTTCTTAGGTACATTTGAACCGAAGCCGAAAGCCTGCGCACTGCGCCGCCTTCGGCAGATACCGTTCTCATCCCGCTTAATCTGGTTGCCCGCGCAAATTTTATGTATTTTTAATTGCGCTTTATTGTGCAGATGCACACAAACATCAAAGCGCGATCCGAGCAAGCATTTTTGTGTCAACGTCATTCGGCTTTTCAAGCCATGTGACAAAACCGCCACAGTCTTGCGTCAGGGATGGATTAGCGATCTGCCAAAGCCATCGTCTAGTTACGGAACGCCGCGCATGCCGTCCATGTGCCTCTGGCGTGCAGGCACGGGCCAGCTTCGCACATTTATGGATGAAACAGGCGCGGCGGAACGGTGCGGTTCACCACCTCTCGCAACGCAAAGGCTGTTTCGATGCGAGCGACTCTGGGCAAACGGGCAATTTCCTGCCGATGGATTATTTCATAATCTTCAATGGAAGCTGCGCGCACCACTAACAGATAGTCATTTCGTCCGCTCATCAGGTGGCACCGAATGGTGGATGGACTGTTCGCAACAGCGGCTTCAAACGCGGCCATTGCCTCTTCGCTTTGGCTATCCAGCGTGATTGTGACCATGACTGTTGCGGAAAGCCCGAGCTTGCGTAAATTCACGTCGGCGCGATAGCCACGCAATATGCCTTCGTCTTCCAAGGCTTTTTGCCGACGCGCCGCGGCACTCGGTGATAGGCCTGCCGCTTCACCCAACTCCATCTGAGTCGCGCGGCCATTTGCCACTAAAGCGCCAATTAATTTACGGTCAGCTCGATCAAGTTGCATATTATTTCTATTCTTCTTTCAAAATACGACGAATATATACACTAATCTCGTAATTAAGTCGAATCTTTGCGGAGTATCGACGGGCCGACAATGCTATTTTTGCGTCAGACAAATTTTCAGGAGCAAAAATCATGCGCGTTGGCGTCCCGAGCGAAATCAAAGTTCATGAATATCGTGTTGGCCTTACCCCGGGCACGGTCCGCGAATATGTCGCTCACGGTCATCAAGTCGTCGTGCAATCCGGCGCTGGCGCTGGCATCATGGCCAGCGACGATGCCTATCGGGCTGCCGGTGCCGAAATCGCCGCAACGGCGGCTGAAATTTTTGCTGGCTGTGACATGATCGTCAAGGTCAAGGAACCCCAGCCCAGCGAATGGTTTCAGCTTCGCCGCGGGCAATTGCTCTTCACCTATCTACATCTTGCCCCCGACCCCGAACAGGCAAAGGGCCTGATCGCTAGTGGATGCACCGCCATTGCTTATGAAACCGTCACCGATGACCGTGGCACCCTGCCCCTGCTTGCCCCGATGAGCGAAGTTGCTGGCCGGCTCGCCATTGAAGCCGCTGGCCAAGCGATGCGCCGCAGCGAAGGCGGTGCAGGCATCCTGCTCGGCGGCGTCCCTGGTGTTCCGGCTGGACGTGTCACTGTCCTTGGCGGGGGCGTGGTTGGTACACATGCGGCGCGCATGGCTGTTGGCCTAGGCGCTGAGGTCACCATCGTTGACCGCTCGATCCCGCGCCTGCGTCAACTTGACGAGATGTTCAACGGGCGGGTCCGCACGCGCTATTCCACACTTGAAACGATTGAGCATGAAGTCAGCATTGCAGACGCTGTCATTGGCGCCGTGCTTATTCCGGGGGCAAGCGCACCGCGCCTCGTGACCCGCAAAATGCTCAAGCACATGAAACCGGGATCAGTACTCGTTGATGTCGCCATTGACCAAGGTGGCTGTTTCGAGACATCGCGGCCTACTACCCATGCCGATCCTACTTATGTCGTCGACGGCATCATTCATTATTGCGTCGCAAACATGCCCGGCGCAGTGCCGCAGACAAGCGCGGCCGCGCTCAACAACGCGACCTTGCCTTATGGTCTTGCGCTGGCAAACAAGGGCGTCGCAGCGCTGGAAAGCATTACAGAAACCGGACGCGGGTTGCTTGCCGGATTAAACGTACATGAAGGAAAAGTGACTAGCCAAGCCGTTGCAGAAAGTCTCAATCTGGAATTTGTCGCACCCGCAACCGCGCTCGCTGCGTGACTTGACGGCATGCCAGTGCTAACGGCGCCGCATGGTTAAAGAGGTTCGCATTACTGCGCATCAGATTGCGGCGATGCTTGGGGTGTCACAACCGACCGTATCGCGCGCCTTACGTGGTGATAAGAAAGTCAGCGAAACCACGCGGGCGCGTATTGTCGCACTGGCCAATGAGCTCAATTATTCCGTTGACCATAATGCCCTTCGCCTGCGCACACAGCAAACCAATTCCATCGCGCTCGTCATTTTGTGTCGGCGCGGCGAGAACAAAGCGAATATCAACCCGTTTTATCTGTCGCTGCTCGGTTGCATCGCGGCATCGGCATCTGAACGCGGTTATAATCTGATTATCTCTTTTCAGGACTCCCCCGACAACTTCTTTGCCAACTATACGGGCAGCCGGCAGGCCGATGGCCTCATCGTCATCGGCAGCGGACAGAATGTCGAGGGCTGGCAGTTTTTCGGTGAATATGCGCGGCGCGAGACCCCAATGATCTGCTGGGGCGCGAGCAAAGAAGACCTTATTTCTGTGAAAAGCGACAATGTCCAAGGCGCGCGGCTGGCGATTGACCATTTGCTGCAAAGCGGTTGCAAGCATATTGCATATATCGGTCCCACCAACAGCGAACAGCCGCAGTTTCAGGATCGGCTGACGACCTATATGAACGAAATGGCCAATAAGGCTATGCAGCCCATTTGTCCGCCCTTGCCCGAAAATGCCGTGCGGGAGAACCAAGGCTATGCCGCAGTCAAGGGCCTGATCCATGACAAAATCGCGTTCGATAGTTTGTTTTGTGCAAACGACTTTATCGCGCTGGGCGCCATGCGGGCGCTTGACGAGCACAATATTACCGTGGGCAAGGATGTCCGCGTTATCGGCTTTGATGGCATCGCAACGGGCGCCTATGCGCAACCGCCGCTTACGACAATCGAGCAAGATTACGTCCAGGCCGGCGAAATGCTCGTCGAGGCGTTGATCGCGGTGTTGAACGGCAAAGCGCCTAGCACTACCCCTGTTCCGGTAAAGTTACTTACGCGCGGAACAGCCTAGACGGCCTTTGGGCTGCCTTTTTCTTGCGTGCGCCTCATTTGAGTGCGAAACTGCGACGCAAACCAAACCTCAAAACGAGATGCAACAGATAAGGCTGACGGGAACTTAGATGTCATTGAAGTGGAAAAATGGGATCATGTCGCACAGTTATTCTAGCGGTTTGTTGCAAGGGCTGCCGAGGTGAGGACCCCAAATGTTCTGCTGCCGGTATTTTTGTTGTACGGTTGTGGTGGAGAGCAACCACAGTCTGCACCGCCGGTTGTCATATCTCCAACTCCTACTGCGGCCCCGACGCCAAGTCCTGCCCCTGCACCATTTGTTGCGCTCAAATTTGCGTATGAGGCACATCGCTTTTCAAACCGCGATGTGGTTCCAGAATACACATATGCAGGCGTGGTTTATTCAGGCGGACTGGCTGGCATATTCCCGCAAGGAAGTATCAGCGTAGATTTCCAGCGTGATAATTATCCCGAGGTCGTAGTGCCGCTTAATAAGGCTTACGGGACACCTGCATATGCCGCCATGCCCTATCTACTTCTATCAAATGCAAACGGACGGTTAATGTATGATGCGGCGCATAATGCAGCCATGCCTTCTGTCTTCGGCGCAAGAAGGGCCGCAGCCTTATCGGTAGGTGGCAAAAACGCTGCCTTTTTTGTCGCCCACAATGTATCCGGCGTTTATGGAGATCCAAAGGCGCACGGTTCTGCAATTCTGGTTGGACAAAGGGCTAGTGCAGTAACGACGCTATTGGACGCCCTCCCGCGGATCACAACCAAGCAAGGCTTGCCAGATAACGCTACCGACGCCCACTCGATGGCAACAGGTGATATAAATGGCGATGGTCTTGACGACATATTGATCGGGAATTGGAACCCATGGGGAGGTTTCCCGCCTACCATCTTACTGCAAACGCCCAGTGGCCAGTTTGCCGCGTCTAGCAGCAACTTTCCCGCATCCCTGCTGTCTGTGCCTTTAACAAACCCGAATTCTGAGGGCAATGAGAACAACAACTTACTGCTCGATCTGCATTTTGTCGACGTTAATGGAGACAAATACGCTGATCTAATTGCTGGTTTCGGCCATGGCTCCACGCCGAGCTTTTTGTTTATAAACCGGAACGGTCAATTCAGTTTTGAAGACCGCATTGCTCTGCCGCCAAGCGTGTACGGCATTAACACCAGCTTGCATATGGCGACAAACAACGCGGACATTGATAATGATGGCGACCAAGATCTGGTCATATTATACTCGCGATACGTGCCTTATTATGGCGGGAATTATATCCAGATTTTACGTAACGACGGCGGAAAGTTCACGGACACCACGGAAACTGCACTTCCCCAAGACCAGAGCTACATAATGGCCAAGCGGTTGGAGTGGTCATCTGATTTCTTCATGCGTGATCTTGACAAAGATGGGTTGGTCGACATCCTGCATGGCCTTAATAACGGGCGCCTAATGGTCTATTTTAACAAGGGCGCAGGGCAATTCACCAGACTGACCACAACACTGCGCAACAACGCTTTCGGTAGATTGGTTGCCGTTGACGACTTTAACGCAGACGGCAAACAGGAGCTGTCATATTTCGAATACACAGGTGGTTCGAGTACCGAAAACACCTTCGTCCTAACTGTTTACGAACTGGATTTTCAAAAGCCCTAGTGACCGTTACTGCTCCGATGGCTGTTGTCAGGTGATTAAAGCCCCTCGGCCGGAACCCACGGAGACCCCACGGCAAGCAAACAGCAGCAATTCTGATCCATTGGTGCTGACATGGAATAAGAGGGCAATTGGTGGACAGGGCTGGATTCGAACCAGCGTACGGAAAACCGGGCAGATTTACAGTCTGCTGCCTTTAACCACTCGGCCACCTGTCCACATCTTCGGCGGGGCATCATGTGTTGGCATGAGGGCCGGTCCCGCAGAAGAAGC
>CAIJLW010000036.1 GCA_903821685.1 uncultured Sphingomonadales bacterium
GAAATTGCGCTTGGTGGAAACCACGCCCACATGTTTGGACGACATATTGCGCAGGCTAAAAAAGCTTGCGCCAGACAGGGTCTGGCTTGGCATCTGTATGCATGGCCGAGGCAAGGACATGCGCAGGCTTGAGGAGCAGCGCGCGCGCGCCAAGCAATGCGATGTGCCTATCCTTGCGGTCAATGATGCGCTCTATGCCGATATGGCGGCGCGGCCACTGCATGATGTCCTGACCGCGATCCGCTTGGGCGTGTCGGTGGATCAGGCCGGAACCCAGTTGGAGGCCAATGCCGAACGCTATCTCAAATCGCCGGCTGAAATGACGCGGTTATTTGCGCGCGCGCTGGAGGCGATTGCCGAGACGGCACGCTTCCTGAACCAGATCGCATTTGACCTGAGCCAGTTGAAATATGAATATCCCAATGAGCCGGTGCCCAGCGGGTGGGCGCCGCAGGATTGGCTGGAACATCTTGTGCGCAGCGAAGCCGAGCGGCGGCACCCCGATGGCCTGCCGCCCAAATGGGTCCGCGCGCTGGACGAAGAATTCACCTTAGTGCGCCAGAAAAATTACGCCTGCTATTTCCTGACGGTGCATGACATTGTCCAATTCGCCCGATCGCAAGACCCGCCGATCTTATGTCAGGGCCGTGGCTCCGCCGCCAATTCGGTGATTTGCTACTTATTGGGCATCACATCGGTTGACCCTGTAGCCAATAATTTATTGTTCTCGCGCTTTCTATCCGAAGAGCGCGATGAGCCACCCGATATCGACGTCGATTTCGAACATGAGCGGCGCGAAGAGGTGATGCAATATGTCTATCGCCGGTTTAAGCGGCACCGCGCGGGCATTGCCGCCACGGTCATCCACTATCGCCCGCGCAGCACCGTGCGCGAAGTTGGTAAAGCCATTGGCCTGACCGAAGATGTCACCGCGCGTCTGGCGGGAACGGTATGGGGCAGCTTTGGCAGGGACTTGCCCGAGGCGCGGTTGATTGAGGCGGGGTTTGACCCCGACAACCCGCACATCGCCCGGCTGCATGCCTTTGTTGGACAATTGCTCGATTTTCCGCGCCATTTGTCGCAGCATGTCGGCGGTTATGTCCTGACCGAAAACCGGCTTGATGAAACCGTGCCGATCCACAATGGCGCCATGGCGGACCGGACCTTCATTGAATGGGACAAGGACGATATCGACGCGCTGAACCTGTTGAAGGTCGATATATTGGCATTGGGTATGCTGACCTGCATCCGCAAAAGCTTCGAAATGCTGCGGCAGACAGGCGGCGGGGATTATAGCTTGGACAGCGTTCCGACCGAAGACCCGGCGGTCTATGCGATGCTGCAAAAGGGCGACAGCATCGGCACCTTTCAGGTCGAAAGCCGCGCGCAAATCAACATGCTACCGCGTCTTAAGCCCAAGACATTTTACGACCTTGTCATCCAGATCGCCATTGTACGGCCCGGCCCGATTGAGGGCGACATGGTCCACCCCTATCTGCGGCGGCGTAATAAGGAGGAGAAGGTCGAATATCCCTCACCCGCACCGCCGCATGATCCCAATGAACTTCACGATATCTTGTACCGCACATGTGGCGTCCCGTTGTTTCAGGAACAGGCGATGAAGCTGGCGATGGTCGCAGCCGCTTTTACCCCCGACGAGGCCAATGGTTTACGCCGTGCGATGGCAACCTTCCGCAATTCAGGCACTATGCCCGAATATAAGGACAAGATGATCAATGGTATGGTGCAGCGCGGATATCAGCAGGATTTTGCCGAACGCTGCTACAAACAGATTGAGGGCTTTGGCAGCTATGGCTTTCCCGAAAGCCATGCGCAGGCCTTTGCCCATCTGGTCTACATATCATCATGGCTGAAATGCCATCATCCAGCGATTTTTACGGCGGCATTGTTGAATTCGCAGCCCATGGGTTTTTACGCGCCAGCCCAGCTTGTGCAGGATGCGCGCAATCATCAGGTTGATGTCCGCGCGATTGATGTGAATTTCAGCGCTTGGGATAATGAAATCGAGGTGGGTGCCTTGCGGCTTGGCCTCCGGCAGATCGGTGGGTTTCACAAGGATTGGGCGGTGGCGATTGCGGCCGCACGACCCTTTACTTCGTTGGAGGAGCTGGCGCGCAAGGCCAGATTGCCGGCGCGCGCCTTGCATTTGCTGGCGGATGCCGATGCCTTGCGCTCGCTTAATCTTGACCGGCGTGCGGGCGGGTGGGAGGCACGGCGCACACCGTCTGATGAGCTGCCTTTATTCGCGGCCGCCGATGCGCGCGAATTGGCACAGGAACCAGAAATAGCCCTGCCAGTGATGCCCGTCAGCGAACATGTTGCGGCGGATTACCAAATGACGCGGATGTCGTTGAAGGGGCACCCGATGGAGTTTCTGCGCGACATGTTTGCGGCCGAGGGCATATTGACCTGCGCGCAAACCGATGCGGCAAAACATGGGGCGCGGGTTAAAACCGCTGGTGTTGTACTGACGCGGCAACGGCCGGGGAAAGGCAATGCCATTTTCATAACGATTGAGGATGAAACCGGCGTCACCAATGCGTTGTTATGGTCGCGGCTGTTCGAACGGCAACGCCGCGCCGTTATGGCATCACGGTTGATGGTGATCGAAGGTGAGGTGCAGCGCAGCAAGGAAGGCGTGGTGCATCTCATGGCGACACATATCACGGACCGCTCGCATGAGCTTGAACGCCTGTCGCATGATCATGATGTTAACGTCCCACTCAGCCGGTCGGACGAGTTTGCCCAGCCTGTCTATCCCCGCCATGGCCATCCGCGCGATGTGCGCATATTGCCCAAGTCACGCGACTTTCATTAGTGCTTAAGCAGCATCCTTCGCTGCCCGGCGTGCGGCCAATTCTTCAACCGATGCAGCCCGCATGAACGGGTTGGTAGCCCGCTCTAAAGCAATTGTGGTCGGAACCGTCGCTTCTCCGCGTTCGCGCGCAGCGACCACGTCAGCAAAGCGACGCGTCAGATCGGCATTGTCCGGTTCCACCGTCACCGCGAAACGCGCATTGCTGAGCGTATATTCATGCGCGCAATAGATGGCGGTATCATCGCCCAATGCCTCCAGCTTGCGCATATTATCATACATCTGCGCGGCAGTGCCTTCAAACAAGCGGCCACAGCCCATGGCAAATAATGTGTCGCCAACAAAGGCAGCGTGTTCGGTGACGAAATGATATGCAATATGTCCTGCGGTATGCGCGGGCACGTCGATGACTGTCGCCTTTATATCACCAAGCCGGACTACATCCCCGCCGCGCACGTGCACATCCAGCGTAGGTATCCGCTCGGCTTCTGCCGCAGGCCCCGTGATGATACATCCCGTTGCTGCCTTAATCTCCGCATTGCCACCAACATGATCAGGGTGCCAATGCGTGTTCCAAATCTGCGTTATCTTCCACCCGCGTGCTTCGGCCGCAGCCAGAACGGGCGCGGCAACGGCCGGATCGACCACCAAGGTTTCCCCGCTTTGCGCGTCATGGACCAACCAGACATAATTGTCCGAGAGCACCGGAACCCGGACAACCTCGAGCATGTTACCAGGCCCCGATATTGGGCATGCTGGCCCAAGGCTCGGCAGGCGCGAGATTGCCGTCTTGCAGCAGCTCGATCGAAATACCGTCGGGCGTACGGACAAACGCCATATGACCGTCGCGTGGCGGCCGGTTGATAGTCACGCCTGCATCCATCAACCGCTGGCACGTCGCGTAAATGTCATCCACGCGATAGGCCAAATGGCCAAAATTACGTCCACCGTCATACACCTCAGCCGCGCTGCCGTCGGCAGGGGGCCAGTTATGCGTCAATTCCACCTCGGCAACATTCGTTTGGCCGGGCGCCGCAAGGAAGATCAGCGTAAAGCGCCCCGCCTCGCTGTCAAACCGCCGGACTTCCTCCAGCCCAATCAGCTTGAAAAATGCGACCGTGGCACCCGGGTCGGTGATACGGATCATAGTGTGAAGATAGCTGGTGGGCATTTTCATTCCATTCACAAAAGCGCGGTGTTCCAGACATAGCCATGAACCTTGACCGCTAACCGCGCAAGAGGTGCCTGCTTTCCCGAACGCCCAACACAGCTTATCTGGATTGCGGCTCAGTCTCTGGGGTGGCCGTTACCGCCGCTAATGCCGCGAGTTGCGCCTTCGCGGACACGGCCTGCCGGCTATCCGGAGCAATCGCAATCGTCTGCTCCCATTGCTTGCGTGCATTTGCGTCGTCACCTGCTACAATGGCGATATTGCCTGCTTCCAGTGCAACTGCGGGATCGCGCGGACGTAACGCTGCGGAGGTTTGAATATATGTCAACGCATCGGGCAGCTTGTTCAATCGCCGGGCCAAGGTCGCCGATAGCAACCATGCCGAACCGTTTTCGGGTGCCAACTGCCGTGCGGTCGCCAAGGCGGCTTCGCCCTCGGCGCTTTTGCCCAATGCTACCAACGCGCGGGCACGGTCAACCTCGCTGTCGGCACGTTCCGCATCGTTCAGGCTTTTGGATGCAAGCGCCTTTGCCAGGGCGTCCACTGCCACGTCTGGCTGGCCCGCAGCAATCGCGGCGTTACCCGCCTGCGCCCAAAAACGCGCGGCACGTGGATCACCTTTTTCCTGCGCCATGGTTGCCGCCTCGGTCAATATCGGCACAGCAAGATCAAATTTGAAATCCGTTGCGAGCGCAAACCCATGGCACGCCCGCGCCAGATAGCCGCCCTTTTTCTGCGCCCATAAGCTTGCATCAGAAACCGCAGATGCGGGGTCTTTGCTTGCAAGCTTCAGGCATTCTTGAAACTGGACCTCATCCAATGTCGGCAAAGGCTGCGCGATGGCGGGCGCCGCGCAGAGCAGCAATATCGGCAGAAATTTTGACATAAAAGCTCCGGAAAAAAGTCAGCAGGGCAGCTTTGCCACCGTGTCGATCAGCAGCGCAATATCATGATCGCGAGAAAGCCGGTGATCGCCGTCTTTTAACAATATTGTCTGCACATCGGATGAACGAAGTAACTGTGCGAGCTTTACGGACGTTTCCCACGGCACGTCGGGGTCGCATTGTCCGTGGATCAACCGCACGGGGCAGTCGATTTCAACTATATGGGTCAGCCGCAGGTTGCTCTGTCCCGATTGCCAAAAACCTTGCGTGATTACCATGGGTTCATAGCCGTAATCGCTTGGACGTTCGATGCGGCCAGTGGCGGCGATGGTCGCGCGGTCGGCTGCGTCGAAATCCCAGTCGGTAAAATCCGGTGCGGCGGCAATGCCCACCATCGCGGTGACTTGCTTGCCAAGTGCTTCAGCGACCAACAACATCAACCACCCGCCCATCGACGAGCCAATCAAGATCAGCGGGCCAATGTCCGCTTGCGCAATCACCGTCAGCACATCGTCACGCCAGATATCCAGCGTGCCGTCTTCGAATGCACCTTCGCTTTCGCCGCAGCCCGAATAGTCCAACCGCAGCATGCCCACGCCTTGGTCTGTCGCCCAAGCAGCCAGCGCCTGCGCCTTGCCGCCTTGCATATCGGATTTATACCCCGGCAGGAAAACCAATGTAGGCCCGCGCCCGCGCACATGCCGAAAGGCCAGGCGAACGCCGTCAGCGCGCGTAGCGAATTGAACCGGAGATTCAGACAGCGTCAGATGACCCAATCGACGGTCAGCATTTGCGTCACGTCCTGCCCCTTAAGGCGGCGCTGTTCGACCATGATAGTGTTGAGCCGTTTCACGGTATCGCTGCCCGATGTAATGCACAGACCGGGGATGACTGCATGGACAAGCGCCTTCATCCCACCCCAAATCATCGTGAAGCCAAAGCGGCTGGCGACGCCGAAATGTTCAACATAGTTTTCATCGACGCTTCTGGGATGGTCGACAAAAAGGCGGTTGAACATAATGGTTTCCCTAACAAAAGCTGGCGATGCCTGAGGTGTAACGCCAAGCGGTGTAAAAATCAAAGCCGATAAATGCCAACAAAAAAGGCCCCACGAGGGGGCCTTGTTTGTTGGTTGCGGGAGTAGGATTTGAACCTACGACCTTCAGGTTATGAGCCTGACGAGCTACCGGGCTGCTCCATCCCGCGCCACCAAAATGTCCCGTATTTCAACAGAACAAAAACGAAAAAAGGCGGACATCCGTCGAATGAACGACAGCGGTCCGCCTTTTGAATTATGAATGGGTTCTTCCAATGCACTTTATTAGCAAGCGCCGGCTGCAATGCCTGGCGACGCCCTACTCTTCCAACGCTTAAGCGGTAGTACCATCGGCGCAGTTTGGTTTCACGGCCGAGTTCGGGATGGGATCGGGTGGGTCACAAACGCTATGGTCACCAAGCAATGTAGCAGGCGCTCACTAAAAAGTGAAATTGGGTTATAATCGATGCCCGTGCAGGGAATATTTATCTGGTAGACTTTAATCATCCGCCATCGACGTTGCTGAACAAGCCAGCACTGTCATTGATGGTGGGACTTCAAGCGCGAAAAGAGTAATTAGGATTGGTTAGCTTCACGCATTACTGCGCTTCCACACCCAACCTATCAAC
>CAIJLW010000037.1 GCA_903821685.1 uncultured Sphingomonadales bacterium
AAAACGGATGCGCCATTGCCCGAAATTGGGGAAGGATACAAAGGCCTGCCGCCCGATGCGCACGAGGTGGTCAAGCACCAGATCCGGCCTTTTGGTTGTCTGCAGTGTCTGGCTGAGAATGGCGTAGTCAAAGCTGCCATCAGGGTAATAGGCCAAATCGATATCGGCGTCGCCCTGAACCACCGATACCCCGCGCGCGACGGCAGTGGCGACATCGCGTGCATTCAACTCCATGCCGCGCGCGTCGACGCCCTTTGTGTCGCGCAGGGCGGCCATCAACAGGCCGTCACCGCAGCCGACATCCAATATGCGGGCGTTCGCGCGCACTTCTCTGGCGATGATCGCAAGGTCGGGACGCAGCGCCGTCATTTACCTGCCCCTGCGCGCAAAAAGCCATCGACGATGCGGTTCATTTCAGGTGCCTCCAACAGGAAAGCGTCATGGCCAAAGGGGCTGGAAAGCTCAACAAAACTGGCCGCCGCGCCTGCGGCATTGAGCGCGTGGACGATGCGCCGCGATTCCGCGGTGGGGTAAAGCCAGTCGCTATCGAAGCTGATCAGGCAGAAACGGGTTTTTGTGCCCGCAAAAGTTTTCGCCAGCACGCCGTCATGCGCTTCAGCCAAGTCGAAATAGTCCATGGCACGGGTGATGTAGAGGTAACTATTGGCATCAAACCGGTCGACAAAGCTTAAGCCTTGGTGACGCAAATAGCTTTCGACCTGAAAGTCGGCGTCAAAGCCAAAGCTTTTCGCATCGCGGTTTTGCAACCGCCGGCCAAATTTCTCGGTCAGGCCTTCTTCCGACAAATAGGTGATGTGCGCTGCCATACGCGCAACAGCAAGGCCCGCGCTCGGAGCTTCGCGTCCATAATAGGCGCCGTTGTTCCAGCTGGGGTCGGCCATAATCGCCTGACGGCCAACTTCGTGAAAGGCAATATTTTGGGCCGAATGCCGCGCCGTGGAGGCAATGATAACTGCCGATCGGACGCGTTCGGGGTATAAGGCGGCCCAGCTTAACGCCTGCATTCCGCCCATCGAGCCGCCCACAACGGCCTCCAAAATGTCTATACCCAGATAGTCAAGCAACAGGGCTTGGGCGCGGACCATGTCGGCGATGGTAATGACCGGAAAGCCCATTGCGTAAGGCGCGCCTGTAGTGGGGTCGATGCTGGCGGGGCCGGACGAGCCCATACAACTGCCCATGACGTTTATGCTGATGATGCAATGGCGTGCAGGGTCAATGGGCTTGCCGGGACCAACCATCCGCATCCACCAGCCTGCTTTGGTGGTTACAGGATGTGTTGACGCCACATATTGGTCGCCCGTGAGCGCGTGGCAAATCAGGATGGCATTGGATTTGTCTGCATTCAGCGTGCCATAGGTTTCATACGCACATTCGACAGGCGCAAACTCTGCGCCGCTGTCGAGCCGTACTGGCCCAAGCAGCATTGCTTTTTTATCAAGTCCGAAACGCGTATCTCCATCCATATCGATAGCCATATCAGCGGTTTCGCGCGAAACAACCCAAACTCGTAAAAGAACCGCTTACCGATTGGCGACACGTTGCGCTTCGTTGCTGTCGCCGCTATGGCCGCGGGCATGAACACGCCAGTAGCCAAACCATGGATTGAAGCGATCAGCGCCTACACGCCCGGCAAAGCAAAGTCGGACGATGGCCGCATATTGATTAAGCTGTCCGCGAACGAAAATCCGTTGGGATGTAGCCCAGATGCCGCTGCTGCGCTGGTAGACAAAAGCGCATCGCTGGCGCGCTACCCTGACCCAGCGAGTACAATGCTGCGCGAAGCACTCGGCGCGGTGTATGAAATCGACAGCGATCAGATCGTCTGCGGAACGGGTTCAGACGAGTTGTTGAACCTGATCGCGCTGGGTTATGCGGGTGCTGGCGATGACATCATTTATGTCCGTTATGGCTTTTCAGTTTACGACATTGCGGCGCGCAAGGCGGCGGCCAATGTTATTGTTGCCCCTGACAAGGACTATGGCACGGACGTTGATGCGCTGCTGGCGCTGGTCACGGACAAGACGCGTGTGGTTTTTGTGGCCAACCCTAACAACCCGACCGGCACGCATTGCGATGACAGCGAATTGGCGCGGCTGCATGCCGGTCTACCCGGGAATTGCATACTGGTGCTTGACCAAGCCTATGGCGAATATATGGATGACGATGGTCCAGCCGCTTTGGAACTGGCCCGCCGGCACGACAATGTGCTTATTACCCGCACCTTTTCCAAAATCTTCGGCCTTGCCGCCGAACGCATTGGTTGGTGCTATGGGCATGCCGGCCTTATCGCAACGCTCAACCGCGTGCGCGCGCCGTTC
>CAIJLW010000038.1 GCA_903821685.1 uncultured Sphingomonadales bacterium
GATATCGCTGCTGAAGCTGATGGGCTCAAAAATCTTGGCGTTGCGATGATCGAGCAACCATTGCCCGCAGGACGCGACGCCGCGCTTGCAGATATATCATCGCCGCTGCCCATTTTCGCGGATGAAAGCTGCCATATCGCGGCGGATGTTGCGCGACTGCGCGGCATATATCAGGGCGTGAATATTAAGCTGGATAAGGCAGGCGGTCTGACCGAGGCCCTCGCGCTCCGTAAGGCTGCTGAGAACGCAAAGATGCAGGTCATGGTCGGATGTATGCTGTCGACAAGCCTTGCCATTCAGGCGGCGTTTCTGGTCGCCCAAAAGGCTGAATGGGTTGACCTGGACGGGCCAGCCTTGCTCCTAAACGATAGGCCGGACGGCTTTGTTTTTGCAAACGGGTGCCTGTCTCCGGCCTAAGGGCTTACAAGATAACCTTTGCGACCTTGTCTTTAGAATCCTGTTTCGGATTGATACCCATCAGCATTTTGATGCCCGCGACCATGCTCGACGCATCTATCCAGATTTCGGCGTTTTCGGGATCAAGCCGGATCAGCGCAACGTCGGGGTCGTCTTTTCCGCCTTCATACCACGCAGCAACGAAGCGGTTCCACAAACGGTCAATGGTTGCCTTGTCGGTTGATTGGGAGAGCTCGCCGTGTACGGTGGCCCAGATATCATGCCCCTTTGACGCGAAATGCGCCATGGCACGGGCACCTGAACCAATGTGTTGATATAGCTCACTTGAGCGGGATGTGAAAAACCAGATTGGGCCTTCATATTGGCCATCTTGGAAACCGTCGTCATCCAATTGCGCGGTCATTGGACGTGCATGGCCATCTTGGCCCTCGGCCAGTCCCAAGAACATCGTCCTGTCCGACTTTAGGGGCTTCCAGAATTTTGCTTTGATTTCGGTATCGCTCGCCATTGTGTCACTCCTTGTGGAAGTGAAGGTAACAAGCGATACCGATTGGTGTTCCAGTCTGAAGCCGACTTAATGCTCCAATGGCGTTAAACCGCGTCGAGATACTCAATGTCGGGTGCGCCCGCGAGGCAGGGACCAAGCTTGGGTCCAGCCGCCTTGAAATAGTCGCTGGCACCATGCGCAGTGAGCGCGTCTTGATCGACATATTGCTCAAGGACTTTGTAAACCTGCGGGTTCGACCGTGACCGGGTCAACGCATAAAATACGTTCCCCGGCTCATTGGCCCGAACGGCCGCAGCGAGTTCGGCAAAAACAGCCTCAAAATCTTCGTTCTTGCCTTCTGCGACGGTGAGGGTCGCGATAACGCCAATAGCTGCCATGCGGCTGCTCCTTAAATATACTTAAAAGATTTCGAACAGGCCGGCTGCACCCATGCCACCGCCAACGCACATGGTGACAACACCATATTTCGCACCGCGGCGCTTGCCTTCGATCAAAGCGTGGCCGGTGCAACGTGCGCCAGTCATGCCATAAGGATGTCCAACCGAAATCGATCCGCCGTTGACGTTCAAAAGCTCGTTTGGAATGCCCAATTTGTCGCGGCAGTAAAGGACTTGCACAGCGAACGCTTCGTTCAGTTCCCAGATGCCGATATCGTCCATTTTCAGGCCAAAACGCTGAAGCAATTTGGGGATAGCGAACACGGGACCAATGCCCATTTCATCGGGCTCAGTGCCCGCAACGGCCATGCCGACATAACGGCCGAGTGGGGTCAGCCCCTTTTTCTCGGCCAGCTTTGCTTCCATCAGGATGGATGCCGACGAACCGTCGGACAGCTGGCTTGCGTTGCCGGCAGTGATGGTCATGTCCGGGCCAAGGACCGGTTGAAGCGCCTGCAGACCCGAAAGTTGGGTATCCGCACGATTGCCTTCGTCCTTTGCGATCGTCACTTCCTTCTGGCTGACTTCGCCCGTTTCCTTGTTCACGACGTTCATCATCGTGGTTACAGGAACGATTTCCGCATCAAAATATCCAGCAGCTTGCGCTGCGGCAGTGCGTTGCTGCGATTGCAGGGCATATTCGTCCATGGCATCGCGGCCGATATTGTAACGCTTCGCTACGACTTCGGCAGTCTGCAGCATCGGCATGTAAATCGAATTGTGCATTTCTACCAATTCACGGTCGGGCTGAACGCGCATTTCCTTGGTTTGCACCAGCGAAATCGATTCTTGTCCGCCAGCGGCCATGACATCGACATTGTCGACGATGATGTGCTTTGCAGCCGTAGCAATCGACATCAGGCCCGACGAACATTGGCGGTCCATCGTCATGCCAGATACAGAAACGGGCAAACCAGCGCGCAGCGCAACTTGGCGTGCAAGATTGCCGCCTTGCGTACCCTGCTGAAGCGCGGAGCCCCAGAGCACGTCGTCGATTTCGCCGCCTTCGATGCCGGCGCGCTCAACAGCAGCCTTTAGCGAATAGCTGCCGAGCGTTGGCCCGAGCGTTGCGTTAAACCCGCCGCGATAGGCTTTGCCGATGGCGGTACGGGCGGTGGATACGATTACTGCGTCACGCATGGGAGTAGTTCCTTGAAGTAAAAATTATACGAAAAACTGGCTGATCCATTCAGCCTGAAGTGCTGGCTTTTCCTCGCCCTCAATCTCAACGGTGAATTCAAGCGTTTGTTGCCATTGGCCAGGGCGCTTTTCAACAAGCTCAAGCAGCTTGAAATGGCCGCGCACGCGTTTGCCCGAACGGACAGGGGCGAGAAAACGTGTTTTGTTGCCGCCATAATTGACGCCCATTTTCACGCCTGCAACCTTGGGGCAATCGGACTTGGCGCTCATCACGGGGAAAAGCGACAAGGTCAGAAAACCGTGGGCAATGGTGCCGCCAAATGGCGTTTGCTCGGCCATTTCTTCGTTGATGTGAATGAACTGATGATCGCCTGTGGCATCAGCGAACTTGTTGATCATGTCCTGATCAACCAAAATCCACTCGGATACGCCAATATTCTGGCCAACTTTCGTCGCGAATTCGGCGGGTGTAATTGCGGTCATGTAATCTCTCCTGCATCTTAATTTGAAAGCATCGTGGCGGTTTCAAACGTGCAATACAAGCCCTGCCTGTTTGCCGTTACGGCATTCTGGCGACCTTTCACCCCATAAGCTGCGAATCAGCTTTTGGAAGGCGCTACTGCGGCCCTGATGGCGTGGCATATGGCATCACCATCTCGCCACCGGGCGCCGCTGTAAACGTTGTCTGGGTGGGATAGGCAAAGGATATCCCCTCGCGGGCAAAGCTCTCGATGATCGCGATGCCGACATCATGGCGGGCCTGAAACATCTGTTCGACATCATCGCTCTCAATATCGAACACCAGATGGAAATCGAGCGCGCTTGGGGCAAAATTGTTAAACCCGGCGCGGATGAATTGCGCGCCGTTTGCTTCAACTGCCGCGCGCAAAATCTCTGGCACGCGTCGCGCTAGGGCAGGAGGCGTTTGATACACAAGCGTCAGAACAAACGTCACGCGCCGGTATAAAGTCAGCGTGTTGTTGGTAATTTCCTTTTCCAGCAATTTGCTGTTTGAAATAATCTTTTCTTCACCCGTCAGCGCCCGAAGCCTTGTGCTTTTCATGCCGATGACTTCAACACGCGCGGTTGTGTTGTCATACGACACGGTATCACCGCGCCGGAATGGCTTGTCGAAAATGATCGAGATTGCGGCGAACAGGTCGGAGAATATGCCCTGAGCCGCAAGACCAATGGCAATGCCGCCAACGCCAAGGCCCGCAACCAAGCCAGTGACATTGACGCCCAAATTGTCGAGCACCACGATGGCCGCGACGGCAAACAAGACAAAGCTGACAAGCAAGCGGATCAAGACCATCGCGCTTTGCAGCGTGTCGTTTTCATGCAAGCCTTCGCCAGCGCGCCGCTCGATCAACCCCAAGATGATTTCACGCAGCCAAATCGCGATTTGCACGACGATGGCGATGGTAAACAATATATCGATAAAATGGGTCAGCGCGGCTGGCGCGCTGGCGATCTGGTTCACCAGCTCAATCGACACCATGACACGGAAAAATTTGCTGGTACGCGCAAGGGTCCGCGCGATGATGGATTTCAAATGCGCCCGGTGCTCGCTCTCGCGAGCAATTTTCGACGCGATCCGTTTCAGCCAGCTGAGCGTAAGAAAGACGATGACGGCCGCAGTGATGGCAATGCCAAGTTCAACAGAGTTGCTGTGCACCCAATGCGTCAGCGCCTCCCAATAAGCTTGGAGGCGCGGGCCAATGGATTCGGTTTCAATGCGCGGCAGGGCGGATGCGTTTTGTGCAGTCATGCCCCTTGTTTACGGTCGATGACGACAGTGCACAAGTTCTGCGGTGCGTAGCGGGTTTTATGGGTGTTTGCACCGCATGACTATCAACACGCTTCAGTCATCCAGCAGCAGTGCATCGATTATCAAGCAGTGCGCACCATCGGCAACGACCGCATGTGTTAAGGCGATGTCGGCGACGATGTGACCGGGCAGATGAAATTCATGTTCTGACAATATGGCCGAGAGCTTACTTACAAAATCCTGCGTTGTTGGATGGGCAACCTGCATCGACAGGCATGTTTGCGCCCCAGAGAAGGTAAGGCTGTGCCACGGGCGTTCATGAATGACGCTGATGTCGGCAGCGGGAACGAGCGTCCTCAATGCGCGCAGTAAGGCACCTGAACCTGGACGCCCAATCATGTTGGGTGCCGATCGGTTTGGTTGCCATAATTGGACATGAACTGCCGCAATCTCGATTCCATTTCGGGCCGAATTTCGCGCCCCATGCGCATGTCCAGCACAAGCCGCGGGTCACCCGCCGCCAAGCGCCCGAATTTCGTGGGTGGCAACTCCTGATCCTTTAAAAACCGTTCAATATGGCGTGTGATATGCATGCTGCCTCCTGCGTTATTGACTCGGATAGGCTTGCCCGAATCAGTAAGAACAAATATAGAACAAATTTGATAGGATAAATCCTACATGTCTAGGAAATTTCCAATTAAACCAGAGGGATGATCATGGAGGAAGAACCCAGAACAGTTTTGGAGCGCCTGATTGTGCAGAATGGCGATGATTTCGCGGGCCTGTCCAAGCTCATCGGCCGAAATCCAACATATGTTCAGCAGTTTATAAAACGCGGCTCCCCGAAAAAATTGCCTGAGGTGGAGCGTGGCATATTGGCGCGCTGTTTCGGCGTCGCAGAAAATATACTGGGCGGACCACCTGCGCATGCGACCAAAACCGGCATTCGCCTCATCCCAAAACTTGCTGTCGGCGCGTCGGCCGGTCCGGGGGCCATTCCTGATCATGAAACGCTTGCCGGTAAGATTGGTTTTGATGAAAAATGGCTACGCAAGCAGGGGCTGGACCCATCCAAGCTCTCGCTTATTCAAGTAGATGGCGATTCGATGTCGCCAACGCTAAATCACGGCGACGATATCATGGTCGACAACCGTATGGCAGGGGCGATGCGCGATGGCATCCACGTTATCCGGCTGGACGATGTGTTGATGGTCAAACGGCTTGCCAGCGGCCCTGAACGGCGGCTGTCGGTGCTGTCCGATAATCCGGCCTATCCGGGGTGGCCAGATGTTGATGGCGCTGCCGTCACCATCATTGGCAGGGTTGTGTGGGCAGGGCGACGGCTCTGAAGGCTTGCCTCTGTCGCACTTGTCCGCCACATAAGCGGGCATGTCGCATGTCACATCCACGCCCGCCAAAACGCCGCCGCTTAAGGCCGCAATCATCCCCGTCACGCCTCTGCAGCAAAACTGCACGCTTTTTTGGTGTACCGAAACGAATAAGGGCGCCTTGGTCGACCCGGGTGGTGATCTCGACAAGTTGAAAGCAGCCGTCGCGCAAACGGGCGTTCAACTTGAAAAATTATTGATCACGCATGGC
>CAIJLW010000039.1 GCA_903821685.1 uncultured Sphingomonadales bacterium
CGCAGCGGGCGGCATCGCGTTTATCGACGACGGCGGCAATCTTGGCCTGTCCTACAGCATTTACGACACCAATTATGGCATCCCTGCCCGCCCCGGCGCAGAACATGCGCATACAGGCGAAGAGATTGTCGAAGGCGAAGTACCCGTTACCATTGGCATGCGTCAGTATCGGGCGGACTTTCGTGGTGAAGTGAATTTGGGCGACGGACTGTTTGATAAATTACGCCTGCGCGCTGGCTACGCCGATTACACGCACACGGAATTTGAAGGTTCCGAAATCGGCACGGTGTTTATCAGCCAAGGTATAGAGGGCCGAGCCGAACTAATTCAAAATGACCGTAACGGCTGGCGCGGCGCGAGCGGCGTGCAATATCAAACGCGCGATTTCGAGGCGATTGGCGCTGAAGCTTTTGTGCCGCCGAACAAAACACGGCAATTTGGGCTTTTCAGTTTGCAGGAATATACCACCGGCAATTTGGACGCCGAAGTCGCCGTGCGTTTTGACAGTGTCGAACTGCGTGCGGATACGCTGGGCCTCGCGCGGTCATTCCAGAATGTCTCTGCCGCATTGGGTGTTGGTTACCATATTGGCGATTTGAAAATCGGGGCCAATGTTTCGCGCACCGGTCGTGCGCCAGCCGTTGAGGAACTGTTTTCCAACGGGCCGCATATTGCCACGCAAGCTTATGAGATGGGCGACCCCAATTTGAAAAGTGAGCGCGCGTGGAATGGCGAACTCTATGCCCGCTACGACGCCCCCGGTGCAGCGTTGAGTGCGACACTCTACACCAACCGCTTCGACAGCTTCATTTATGAGGCTGAAACCGGCGCAGTAGAGGACAATCTGCCCGTATTCGCATATTTCCAAAAGGATGCCGTCGTCTGGGGTGTCGAATTTCAGGGGTCAAAACGCCTTGCGAGCTTTGGCGATATGAACCTGTCGGTCGATGGCGTTGCGGATTACACCCGCTCCAAAATCTCATCAGGTGGTGGCAATGTGCCCCGTATTCCGCCCTTGCGTCTTTTGGGCGGAGCCGAACTAAGCGGCGGCCAGATTGACCTGCGCGGCGAAGTGGAATGGAGCGATGCGCAGACCAAGACGGCCGCATTTGAAACGCCAACCGCGGGTTTCACGTTGGTCAATGCCTCGGCAACATGGCGGCCGTTCGGGCGGGATCAGAATGTCGCAATCATTGCCTCTGCGAACAATATTTTCGACGTTACTGCGCGGCGTTCTGCATCTTTCACTAAGGATTTTGTCCCCTTAAGTGGGCGCGATTTTCGGGTGACTGCACGGGTCAGCTTTTGATTGCTGGCGCGTGTTCATGAAAGCAGTTGCATCCGATAGTCACCGAGCGACTGCAGGACTTCAAGAATAGGGTAAGCGGAACATTTCCCACTGCCTCACGTTCTTCATAAGGGCCAATTTAGGTCAAAATTTTTGGAGAATATGATGCGCAAAATTGCAACGATCATTCTGCTTTCGGCATCTTTGCTGGCAGCAGCCTGCAACACCGTTAAGGGCGTGGGCGAAGATATTGAATCGGTCGGCAAAGCTGGCGACCGCGCGATGTAAATGCATGTCAATTGACGTGGCATCAGGGCTGGAGGGGAACCTCTGGCCCTTTTTGTTTGGATGGGCCCGCACACACCAAAATTTCCAACACGCGCATCATTATTTCCTACAAACGTCGCGCGCAGTTTCGCATGCGGGAAAAAAGGGGACGGCCGACGCGGAAGCGCTGGTGCTGCTTCCGGCTGATGGTGTTGGTTGATTAAGGCTCTCTTGTTCCATCAGTCTAAGACTCGGAGCCGCCTTTATCTTGGCAGGGCTGCTTTCCTTGGGGGTGAAGGTTCCTAAAGACCCCAAGGCCGTCCATCACAGACGGGGCGGTCTCCCGCCACACCCAGCCTCTTGTGCGCTGTTCAGAGCTTGATGCAACAGGCCCTTTTTGAAGGCTGAAGCAAGCACCCTATCGCGCCGGCCGTGCCAGCGAGTTGCCCCGCCAGCGTTCCCATCATCCCGACCCACGTTCTAGACCGCAGCCTGAATGACGCGAATCAATTAACCTATATGGTTATTTGTAGGAAAGTGTTTTTTGTGTAAATTCTACGTCGCGGCTTCTTCGACGCTTGCTGCTTTTTTACGGCGGCGGCGGGTGAACCAAATGGCGATGAGCGCCAGTTCGAACAGCATGCATAAGGGGATTGCGAGCAGCAGTTGCGACACAATGTCAGGCGGAGTTAAGACTGCGGCGATTGCGAACATGCCGACAATCGCATAACGGCGCGCGCCGCGCAGTTGTTCCAGCGTAACCAAGCCAGCGCGCTCCAACAACATGAGCAACACCGGCAACAAGAAGGAAATGCCAAAGCCGAAAATGAACTTCATAACAAAGCTCAAATAATTGTCGACGCCGGGCAACGCCTCTTGCTGGACACCGCCAACTATGCCGCCAAAACCAAGCAGATATTTCAGCGCGACGGGTATGGCCATATAATACGCCATGGCCGCACCCAGCAGAAAGAGCACTGGCGTGGCGAGCAAGAACGGCAAAAACGCGTTCTTTTCCTTTTTGTAGAGGCCAGGCGCAACGAAGCGCCACAATTGCGTTGCAAACACCGGAAAGGAAAAGAAGGTCGCGGCAAAAAATGCGACCTTGATCTCGACAAAAAACGCCTCGAATATCGCGGTGTAAATGAGCTTAGTTTGCCCCGATGCGAGCAAAGGCTGCACCAGAAATCCGAAAATCGGCCGCGCGAAATACAAGCTTGCGGCAAAAGCCACGGCAAGCGCAAGGAAGCTCCATAGCAGTCGGCTGCGCAGCTCAATCAAATGATTGAGCAAGGGCATTTTGCTGTCGTCGATCTCGCTCATATCTTGGGGGCCATTTCGGCAGGTGGAGAGTCAGGCGCAGTTTGTTCCACCGGCGGTTCGGTTTCACCCGAAATATCTTCATCGCCCAAAACATCGGCACGTGGATCGGCGGGATGTTCACGCATGATGCGTTCGTTTTCGGACTTCCACTTTTTTTCCAGCTCTTCAAGCTCCGATTGACGGATCATCTCGTCAAAGCCTGAACGAAAATGCGCCGCAACGCCGCGTGCCTTACCAATCCATTTACCGACAACGCGCAACACACGGGGCAAATCCTTTGGCCCGATAACCAGCAACGCCACAAGGACGACAAGCATCAGTTCCGACGAAGCAATGTCAAACACGTCAGGCCCCCGATATCGAGGGCAGGTTTGGCCGCGCTATCAATGGATTAGCCTTGGGTCTTGTCTGTCTGCTTTTCGGCGTCGATGACGGTTGTCGCACCAATTTGCGGCGGCGCCTTGGGCGCTTCTTCGTCTTCGCTCATGCCTTTTTTAAAGCTTTTAATGCCCTTGGCGACGTCACCCATCATGTCGGAAAAACGGCCTTTGCCGAACAACAGCAACACCAGAATGCCAACAATCAGCCAATGCCAGATGCTAAAACCACCCATTTTCAACTCCTAACGAGGTATCCCCCCGATGATGCGAACAAAATTCCCGCCTGTCTTTATCTTATCTAGGCGTTGTTTTCGTTAATTTCCAGTTCGCTGTCACTTTCTTCGCCCGTAAACAGCATATCACCCATGGCGCTGTCGATAGGATCCAGCAAGCCTGCGGCTTTGAGGTCAGCGATCCCCGGCAAATCTTTGCGGCTGTTCAGCCCGAAATGCGTCAGGAAACCGGGTGTCGTAGCATAGATTAGGGGCCGCCCTGGCACTTCGCGGCGGCCAGCCGGACGCACCCAGCCTGCCTCCATCAAGACATCCAGCGTGCCCTTTGAAATCTGCACACCGCGAATGGCTTCAATCTCGGCGCGGCTCACGGGTTCATGATAGGCGATAATAGCCAATGTTTCCACTGCAGCGCGGCTTAGCTTGCGGCTTTCCTCGCGCTCACGCCGCAACAAATGGGCAAGGTCAGGCGCGGTTTGAAAATGCCATGCCTTGCCGCGCTGGACAATTTCTATGCCGCGGCCTTGATAATGTGCCGCAAGTTGCGTGAGGGCCGCAGATACATCCACGCTATCCCCGACATAGCCGCGGATCTGCTCGACAGTCATGGGCTGGTCACTGGCAAACAAAGTCGCTTCAACCGCGCGCATATCGGGATCGGTTTCAATCATGTTGCCTTTTTCCTCAACATCAATGGCGCAAAGGTCGACTCCTGCTGCAAATCAACCACACCGCGTTTGGCAAGTTCAAGCGCGGCAACAAAGCTGGAGGCCAATGCCGATTTGCGCAAGGCCGGATCCGCCATCGGGGGCAAAAATGCAGATATGGCGGTCCAGTCGATCGCACGGCCAATCATGGCCGACACGCGCTCCAACGCTTGCTCCAAAGTCATGACTTGGCGTTTCTTGACGATGTGCATCGCTGGCTGCGTCCGTGCATTGATTTGGCCGTAAGCGGTAATCAGTTCAAAATAATCACATTCCCACGCCCGCGCTTTGACCACGCGCAGTTTTTCAGGCGCGCCGCGCAGGAAGACATCGCGTCCGATCCGGTCGCGCGCCATCAACCGCGCGCCGCTTTCACGCATCGCGTTTAACCGCTCAAGCCGCAATTGCAGCCGCAGCGCCAGTTCCTCAGGCGATGGGTCAATTGTCGGGTCCTTGGGCAGCAGCAACGCCGATTTAAGATAGGCCAACCACGCCGCCATCACCAGATAATCGGCGGCAAGCTCAAGCTTCAGCGCGCGCACCTCATCAATGAACACAAGATATTGTTCGACCAAAGCGAGAATGGACAATTGCCGCAAATCGACCTTTTGGGTGCGCGCCAGCGCCAGCAAAAGGTCCAAAGGTCCTTCCCAGCCGTCAATGTCGATGGTCAGGACATTCGGGCCAGGTCCAGCGTCACGCCTGCTCTCATCGCGAAGGGCCTCCTCCTCGTCAAAGAGCATTGGCCCGTTCATGCCGCGCCAGTGGCTCCATCCGTTAGCTTGGCGCTTGCATCGGCCAGCGCCAGCAATTGGTCACGCTTATCAAGCAGATGGGCCAACCGGTCGGCGTCAAATGCCACCGGCGGCAGGGCCATCGCACGGTCAAGCCGGGTGCGCGCAGCGGCGGTAATTTCTGGAAGATTATTGGCAATCGCAACCATCTCGTCAAACCGGCCCCAGCAATTGAGCGCAAGGTCGCAACCGGCCACGACACATTGCAGGGCGCGCGTCGCAACATCGCCCTGCAACGCGTTCATATCGAGATCATCGCTCATCAACAGGCCGTCGAACCCAAGCTGCGCGCGGATGATCGTGTCGATAACAAAGGGTGACATGGTGGCGGTGTGCTGATCGTCCCAGACGTCATAAACAACATGCCCTGTCATACCCATTGCGGCGTGATTCAACGCGCGGAAGGGGGCAAGGTCCTGTGCAAGTTCAGCCGCAGTCGCGGTGACATGCGGCAAATCATGATGCGTGTCGACATTGGCGCGGCCCTGCCCCGGCATATGCTTCACCACGCCAATGACGCCGCCCAAAGCAAGGCCATCCAGGATTGCGCGGCCAAGCGCCGCCACGCGCAGTGGTTCACTGCCCAAGGCGCGGTCGCCAATGGCGGAATGTGTTTCGGGCACGCGGACGTCAAGCACGGGTAAGCAACCGACGTTGATGCCGACTTCGTTGAGCGACAGTGCAATAGCCTCTGCATTGCACCGCGCGGCCTCAATCGCGGTGATGGGCGCGATGTCGTACAGCGCGTCGAATGCGCCGCCAGCGGGAAAGTCAGGCCAGACCGGCGGCCGCATGCGTGCAACCCGGCCGCCCTCTTGATCGATCAGGATCGGCACCGTGTCGCGGCCATGCAAGGTCCGCAAGCTGTCGGTCAGCGCGCGGACCTGCGCTTTGTCTTCGATATTGCGTTTGAACAGGATGTAGCCTGCTGGCTCGACATCGCGAAACAGGCGTTTTTCATCATCCGTCAGGGTCAGGCCCGATAGGCCAAAAATTACCGGCTTCATGAACAGATTGCTAAGGCCGCTGCCGCCCCAAGGCAAGCATGGAGCAGAGCACAGCGGCCTTTAACCTGTGTATAATTACCGGATAGCGCCCAAGAAATCGAGCTTGCCCAAGGGCACGCCCTTCATACGCAGCAATGCGTAAGCCATGCTCAGATGGAAAAAGAAATTGGGGATGGCAAAGCCATGGACATAATTGCTGCCGGTAAAAGGAATGTCGCCGCTTGGGGTCGTCAGCACGACCGTTGCGTCTTCGCGCCCTTCGAAGCCATCGGGCGATGCGGCCTGCAGAAACGCAATCGCTTTTGCCACACGGGCCTGCACATCGGCAAAGCTGGCTTCATCATCCGCCCATGGGTCGTTTTCAATCTGGCCAACGCGCACCGCGACGAACTTTGCGGTATCGGTTGTCATCTGCACCTGCTTCGTAAGCGAGGCCATGTCGTCAATCAGGCGCGCATCCAGCAATTCGGAAAGCTCCATGCCCTGCGCAGCGGCAAAGGCCTTGCCCTTTTCGAGCATGCTGGACAGGTTTTTCAGACCGCGGATAAAGGTTGGCATGGCGGCGTCATATAAAGCAGGCATTTTATTCTCCTCTGGAAGCAGTGTGCCGCATAAGTTGCAATTTAAAACTATTCAATCTTTATGCCGCCGCGGTTAGCGCACGATTAGGCAGTTTTCGCCCGCAACCCTAAGCTTTGCGCAGAGCTGCTGCGCTTCGGATGAATTGGACGTAATCGCCTGCAACCGAAACACAGCGCGGCCCCCTTCGACTTTGGCTTCGGCGATTTTGCGGTTCACGCCAGAAAGAAAGCCAAAGCGTTTGTTGAGCGCAGCCCACGCGCTTTCGGCCTTGGCGGAATCACCAAATGCGCCAAGCTGAACCATCACGGCATTGGAAGGCGCGACGTCGGTTTTAACTGGAGCTACCGGCGCAGCAATAGCAAGCTGAGGCGCAGCATCTGGTCCAGTTGGTCGCGGCGCGAGCACGGCGCCCGTTTTTTGGCCTTCGCTTGCGGCAAAGGCGGAATCACCTTCGCCTTCGAAGCTTTTACCGCCGGCATCCGCAGGCTTCTCCTTATAGTCGCCCTTTGGCGCAGCGATCAGCGCGCCATTGCCGTTTGCACCGCGGGATTGGCTGTTCTGAAACCAATACGCGCCGCCGGCAATCGCCGCGAGCAGGACAAGACCAAACACGACCATGAAAACAATCTTCAACGGCGATCCACCGTCAGTGCCCTCCTGACCATCAGCAGTTTCAAGCCAAGGCAGACGATTATTGTCGTCGAAATTCAGTCCATCGTCCCTGCTATCCATCATGCCCATTCCTTCTTCACTACATGTTGTAAGCGGCTTCAACCCCCATCAACCGCAACCCGTTGCGCAAGACTTGCCCGATATTATGCGCCATGAAAAGCCGTGCGCCCGTCAGTTCGGGATTTTGTGCCAATATAAAGCGCTTGTCAGGTTGGTCATTGCCCAAGTTCCAATAAGCGTGGAACGCAGCCGATAGATCATTCAAATAAAATGCAATTCTATGCGGTTCGCCGGACTTTGCCGCAGCTTCTACGATGCGGGGGAAGTTGGCGGCTTCGCGGATGAGGCCAATCTCTGCGTCGCCCAGCAGCGCAACATGCGCGCCGTTGGGGCCAAGCCCTTCAAGCTCTGCCTTGCGGATGGTCGATGCAATCCGCGCATGGGCATATTGCACATAGAATACCGGATTGTCCTTCGACGCCTCAACCACCTTCGCGAAGTCAAAATCCATCTGCGCGTCGGACTTGCGCGTCAGCATGGTGAAGCGGACAACGTCCTTGCCGACCTCTTCAATCACTTCGGCCAGCGTCACAAAGCTACCCGACCTTTTGGACATTTTGACAGGTTCGCCGCCCCGCAGCAGGCGGACCATTTGCACCAGCTTGATATCGAAATCGACCTTACCACCGGTCAACGCATTGACCGCCGCCTTGATCCGCTTGACCGTGCCCGCATGGTCAGCACCCCAAATGTCGATCATCGCATCGACGCCTTGGCTTTTCTGGAAATGATAAGCGAGGTCAGCGCCGAAATAGGTCCAGCTGCCGTTGGATTTCTTGATGGGCCGGTCCTGATCATCGCCAAACTGCGTTGACCGGAACAAGGGCAACGTCACCGGCTCCCAGTCTTCGATTTCCTTGCCCTTGGGCTTTTCCAGTTCGCCGTCATAGACAAGCCCGCGAGCGCGCAGTTCCTTTTCCGCGACATCGGCCTTGCCCGCCGCATGCAGTTCGGCTTCGGACGAAAACAGATCATGGTGGATGCCAAGCAAGGCCAAGTCTGCCTTGATCATCTCCATCATTTCGGCGACCGCCGCCTTGCGGAACAGCACTAGCCACGCGCTTTCGGGGGCGGCGATATATGCGTCCCCAAAGCGTTCAGCGAGGCTTTGGCCAACAGGGATAAGATAATCGCCGGGATATAACCCTTCGGCGATTTCGATACTTTCGCCCAAGGCCTCACGATAACGCAAATGCGCGGAGCGGGCGAGCACATCGACCTGTCCGCCAGCATCGTTGATATAATATTCGCGGATCACGCGGTAACCGGCAAATTCCAGCAATTTGGCCAGCGCGTCACCAACCACAGCGCCACGGCAATGGCCCATATGCATGGGGCCAGTCGGATTAGCCGAAACATATTCGATATTCACCGATTTGCCATCGCCCAGATGCGATCGGCCGTAATCGTCACCCGAAGCCGCAATCGCGCGCAATTCATCCAGCCATGCCGATGCAGCAAGCCGCAGGTTAAGGAAGCCTGGCCCAGCGATTTCAACGCCCGTGACGCCAGCGACCTTGGCCATTTCTGCTGACAAAGCCTCTGCCAATGCGCGCGGGTTGGTTCCGGCGGGTTTGGCCAAGACCATGGCGGCATTGGTGGAGATGTCGCCATGCGTCACGTCGCGTGGCGGCTCCACCGTTACATTGCTCCGGTCAATGTCCGCAGGCAGCGTTCCGAACGCCACAAGTGCGTCCAACGCATGGTCGACATGCGCTGCATATTGTTCAAAAAGGGTCATGACTGTGCCTTGAAGTTAACGCGGATCAACGCGTGACATTGTAACGCAGCTGATCTTCGGTCAGCTGAAAGCCGAGGAGCA
>CAIJLW010000040.1 GCA_903821685.1 uncultured Sphingomonadales bacterium
CCTGGCTCTTCGTCGGTCTTTGCGTCAATCATGCTCATAGCGCAGCGATAGCGCGCGCCAAAGGGGCCACGTCGGTTTCGGTGTGCTGCCAACTGGTCACCAGTCGCGCCGCGCCCCAATTATCGTCAACCACGCCCCAATCGTAAAAGTCAAAACCCTGTGCCCGTAACGCAGCAGCTTCGGCTGCTGTCAGTCGCAGGAAAAGCTCATTGGCTTGCACAGGGTATAGCAAGCGTTCGCCCGCGGCCTGCGCAATGATCTGCGCCGCGGCATTGGCGGAACGCGCATTGTACAGCCACAAGTCACCTGCAAGCATGGCCAGCAATTGTGCCGCAAGAAACCGTCCCTTGGATTGCAAATGCCCAGCGCGCTTGCGGCGAAAGCGCGCGGCATCCGCCAGCGCAGCGTCAAAATACACCAAGGCCTCAGCGCCCATGCCGCCATTTTTGACAAAGCCGAAGCTTAAGATATCAACCCCGGCGTTTACGGTCACGTCGGCGGGCGTGCAGCCCAAATACGCAACTGCATTGGCAAAACGCGCACCGTCCATGTGCAATCCAAGCCTGCGTTCGCGGCATAATGCCCCAAGCGCCGCGACTTCTGCCGGCGTGTAGACCATGCCATATTCGGTGGCGTTGGTAATCGATAGGGCAGCGGCCTGCACCTGATGCACATCGTTGCGAATAGCGTCGAGGGTGGCAGTGACGGTCGTGGGAGACACTTTTGCGCCATCTCCCTCAATCAACATCAATTTCGCGCCAGCGGTGTAAAAACCCGGCGCGCCGCATTCATCCACCTCAATATGCGCCTCACGGTGGCAAATGACGCCTTGATGCGGTTGCACGAGTGAGGCAAGCGCCAAGCAATTGGCGCTGGTGCCGGTCGCCACCCACAACACGGCAACATCGCGACCAAACAGTTCAGAGAACGCCCCATCCAATCGCGCGCTGTATTGATCGCCGTCATAGGCGGTATCGATCTGGTTGGCATCGGCCATGGCTTGCATGACGGCAGGATGCACCGGGGCGGCATTGTCAGAGAAGAAACGCATGAAAAATCGCATGGCGGGAAACCCTGTGCGGCGTCAAGCGGTAAGGGGGATTTGCAATTGCTAGATCATCGATTGGCAGCGGTAAAAGAAAATAGCACAGAAGACTTTAATCTTAAGTTTCCGATGATGACAACGCGCTGCTGCGCAAAAACTCAATTGCTTCGCCTTCCGAGACGACCTCTGCATATTTGGCCTGAAGATCGAATAAATTTGCATCATGCGGCGCCGAATGGCGGTCGCCACAGGCATCACGAACAACAAAGGGTGCAAAGCCCGACTGGAGCGCATCCAGTGCGGTTGCGCGCACACACCCCGACGTCGACAGGCCAGTGATAAGCAACGTATCGATGGCCGCGGTCGTGAGGATGTCCGTAAGCGCAGTTCCAAAAAAGGCCGAGGCAAATTGCTTCGAGATGATGCGTTCGCCATCCAAGGGTTGAAGCGACGGCGGAAATGCGCCGTAGGGCGAACCTTTCACAAAAACACGGAGCGACGGAATTTTCTTGTAGAATAAACCGCCGTCCGCGCCGTCCTTTTCATAGACGACATTTGTGAAAATAACCGGAATGCCGGCTGCCCGAGCCGCAGCCAAGAGGCGTATGTTGCTCTCCAAAGCATCCTCAACATGGGCGTAAAGAGGCGACGATTTGTCCAAATATGCCATAACAAAATCGACGATCAGCAGCGCAGGGCGCTTGCCAAAAGACAAGCGACCATCAAACGCACCAACATAGTTTGCCGCCAGATCGTCGTCCTCTTGTGGCATCAGATTGCGCCTGCCGCCTTCAGCCGATCGAGTTCCTGTGCTTCCATACCCAGCAGTTCGCCGTAAATCTCGGCATTGTGTTGCCCGACTGTAGAGGGAGCAGGCGACCGCACGCCGCTTGGCGTCGCGGACATTTTGGGAAAGGCGCCTTGCATTTTCAACTTGCCATAACGCTCGGTCTCGACCTCGATAATGGCATCGCGCGCCTGAAAATGGGGGTCGGCCAACATCTCGGGTGCGCGGTAAACGCGGCCTGCGGGAATGGAATATTTGATCATCAATGCGTCAACTTCGTCAACGGTCAACGTCGCGGTCCATGCATTAATGCGTTCGTCCAGTTCCAACTGATTATGGCCACGCGCCAAATGGGTCGCATAACGTGCATCCGTCCCAAGCTCAGGCATGCCCATAGCTTCTGCCAATCTTTGCCACAGCGAGTCTTTGTTCGCGCCAATCATATATTCGCCGTCTTTGCATATATAAACATTGGATGGCGCAATGCCCCGAAGAATGGAGCCCGATCGTTCGCGAATGAACCCGCTATGGTCATATTCAGGAACCAGTCCCTCCATGACTTGCAACACGCTTTCATACAAAGCGGCGTCAATAACCTGACCCTGACCGGTGACGCTGCGATGGTGCAATGCGGCCAGCACGCCCATGCACCCATAAGTCGCGGTCAGCGTGTCACCAATGGAAACTCCCATGCGGCTTGGAGGGCGGTCGGGTTCGCCAACAATATAGCGCCAGCCGCCCATGGCCTCGCCAATACCGCCAAACCCTGCTCGGTCCGAATAGGGTCCTGTTTGGCCATAGCCAGACATGCGTGCAATGATGAGGCTGGGGTTTTCCGCCAAGAGGGTGTCTGGCGCAAAACCCCATTTTTCCATTGTGCCGGGTTTGAAATTCTCGACCAGAATGTCTGCTTTGCCGATCAACTTGCGGACAAGCGCTTGTCCTTCCGGGATACGCAAATTGGCCGAAACAGATTTTTTGTTGCGCGCTATGACTTCCCACTGCACCTTTTCTGCGCCTTGGCCCCATACACGCATGGGGTCACCGGCACCCGGTGGTTCCACCTTGATGACGTCAGCACCCATATCGCCAAGCAACTGTCCGCAAAACGGACCAGCCAGCAGCTGGCCGAGTTCAACAACCCGCAACCCCTTTAGTGCGCTCACTCGGCGGCTTCCAAAGTTGTCCAAACCGGCTGGACAGGCGCGCTAAGGCCTGTCTCAAATTCGCAATTGGCACGCAATTGTTCAATACTCGGTCCATAATTGAACAGGGAAAGGGCTGCGCGTTCTTGCCTTAACTTGGCACGCAGCGCGTCGGTGGCGCCAACGTCTACTTCGCCATGCGCATTTGCGATTACGCCATAGGCTTTTGCGCCGGCCACAGTGACAAGCCCTTGCACAATCTCTTTACCAACAAGGGCAGGGTCGCGATCAAGGGCATCGCCCCAGCCACCGCCGCCCCATGTGATGAAGTGCAACTGATCGCCCTCTTCTACATGAACGTCTTCAACCTTGTTGCCGATAATCTGCGAGCTGCCGTCGGCCTTTTCGAGAATTTTCCGCGCACGTTTGCCGGGTTCACCGCCATTAACGCCCCAAGGAGGCACGAACCAACGATCGTCATGGATCGAAATTGTTCCGCTGGCCAGGAAACGATAGGTCATGTGAATGCCGTTTCCGCCGCGATGCAAACCTGCGCCACCACTGTCGGGTTCTGTTTCATATCGTTCGATGAGCAGCGGGAAGTAACGCTCCAGAAACTCGTTAGGTACATTGGTAAAGCCCGGCCACAGCGAGTGACCATCGGGCCCATCGCCCATGGGGCGGCCTGGAATGCCGCCAAAGCCGATCTGGAAGAGTTGGAACCAATCGCCCTTCTTGTCATTGCCCGAGTAGAACATGTGTGGGCTTGATGAGAATCCGGCCGCATTTAAGAATTCCGGTGTTTTTTGTCCCAAGAGACCACCCAGAATATCGAAAATGCGACCCAGCGCGTGCGTGCGACCCGAGAGCGCTGCTGGAAATTTCGGCTTGAGAAGCGACCCGTCCGGAATGCGGACATCGATCAGATCATAAAAGCCATCGTTGAACAGAATCTGCGGATCGAAAACCATGATCATGTAAATGCCGAAGAACATCTTGAACATATTCTCGTTCAAGAAGAAGTTGATCGACGCTTGGCTTTGCGGGTCAGTGCCAGCAAAATCGAGCACAACCTTTTCGCCTTCGCGCCACATGGTGCACTTAATTTTATACGGGCCAGCGCCCATGCCATCGTCACAGATATAATCTTCGAAACTGACAGGTTCTTCGCCAATTGCCATGGCGATGAGCGATTTCATCGCACGGTGATTGCGCGCGAGCAGTTCTTGCGTGGCAGAGATGTAGACATCGTCACCGAAGCGCCCTGCCATTTCGATGACTCGGCGTGCAGCCACCCGGCACGAGGCAATGAGCGCATTGAGATCCGCCTGACACCAGTCTGGCTTGCGGGTCTGATGCATAACCAGCTTCATCAGGTCGTCGTTATATTCGCCCTTTTTCCAAATTTTTACTGGCGGGATGCGGACGCCCTCTTCAAAAATCGAACGGGCATTGATCGGCATTGATCCCACAACCTTGCCGCCAATATCTGATTGGTGACCGAACATGGATGTGTAGGCAATCAATCGGCCGTCTTTGAACACGGGTAAAAGGACGAGCCAGTCGTTTGAGTGGCTGACCGCACCGTCGCAGGAATAAGGGTCAGACAGCAGGATCATGTCGCCGTCTTCCAGCGAACCATCCCAGTTATCCAGAAAGCCGCCGATGAAGCTGCCGAATTGGCCAACAATCATTTTGCCGGTGTGATCCGCGATTAATGGAAACGCATCGCCCTGCTCCCGAATGCCGGGGGACATTGCTGTGCGAACCAGCGTTGCGTCCATTTCGATGCGGGCATTACGCAGCGCATTTTCAATTATGTCGAGCGTGACGGGATCGATTGCGATCTTGTTAAAGGGCGTATTGTTTGTTTCAATGATTTGGGCGGGCATGTCGTTAGCCTCCTCAAGCCAGATTGATCAGGATGTTGCCGACCTTGTCGACTATTGCGACGCAGCCAGTTTCGATGAGTGTGGTCGAATCCATTTCGACAACAATAGCTGGCCCGGGAATGATATCCCCCTGACGCAACTTGGATCGATCATAAATGACCGCAGCTTGTTCCTTGCCATCCATCCACAAAACATGGTCGCGCATTTTTGCAGCAGCCGGATTTCCATCCCCCTTAGGCAATTCTGCGGCAGGCAAATCCAAAGCTTGCCCCAATGCGACCGCGCGTAAGTTCACAATTTCGTGCGGGGTATCCATGTTGAACGTGAACAACCGAAGATGCTCTTCGTCGAAGCGCTTCAATATGCCCGCGACGCCGTCACGTTCCAAAATGTCTGGCGTGATCGTCAACGGTACTTCAAAAGCCTGACCGGCATAACGTACGTCGATTTCGAATTCGCTACTGATATCGGCGTCATTGATGCCGTCGGACTGCAATTGTGCGCGTGTCTGCTCTGCCATTTCCTTGAGAATGGCGACAAGTTCGGTCGCATCCGTGGTCGTGGCCAAACGTGAGAAGCTA
>CAIJLW010000041.1 GCA_903821685.1 uncultured Sphingomonadales bacterium
CGGATTGGTCTTTGCCGATGTCAATTCGGTTGGTTTCGCTCGAAAGGCAGCGGCGACGGGCGTCGATGGCCTTGTGCTGGTAGCATCTGGTGCCGGAGGCCATACTGGGCTGACGGCTGGCTTTGCTTTTGTAGAAGAAGTCCGCCAATTTTGGGACGGACCCATTGCATTGGGCGGGGCTATTTCCAGTGGCCGTGCCATCCGCGCTGCTGAAACACTTGGCGCTGAACTCGCATATTTAGGCACAGCATTTATTGCGTGCGAGGAAAGTATCGCTGACCCAGCCTATAAGGACATGGTCGTTGGCGCCAATGTAGAAGATATTCTACCTTCCAAAGGCATTACCGGCGTTACCGCAAATTGGCTGCGAAAAAGTCTGATTGCGGCAGGGTACGACCCGGCCAACATGCCGGAAGACAAAAAGCCCAATTTCGAAAATACGCAGGACAATTCGAAGGCCTGGAAAAATGTTTGGTCGGCGGGCCAAGGAGTTGGGGCAGTAACCGCCATTGAGCCAGTGGCCCAAATTGTTGCCCGGTTGAAAGCGGAGTATGATTTTGCATGCACGCTACCGCGCTTTGATATAAAGGAGTGAAGCGATGACAATCGAACTTGTAGGTAAAGTCAGGTCCACGCTGAAATCTACTGATCACCCATATATGCAGGGCGCGTGGACGCCAACTTTCAACGAATGGAACGCGATTTTCGCCAATGGTGATGCCGAGGTAATCGGAACAATTCCCGATGATATAGATGGCGTTTATGTCCGTACCGGAGAAGTTCCAATTCATGAACCAATAGGCCGCTACCATCCGTTCGATGGTGACGGTCAAATCCATGCCATAAGTTTCAAAGATGGTCGGGCCAGTTATCGCAACCGTTTTGTCCGAACCAAAGGGTTCCAAGCGGAACAGGAAGCCGGCAAAGCGCTTTGGGCGGGCTTGATGGAGCCGCCGCACAAGTCGACCAGGCCTGGCTGGGGTGCGCAAGAGTGGTTGAAGGATTCGTCGTCCACTGATGTCGTTGTGCATGCTGGCAAGATACTTTCTACCTTCTACCAATGCGGAGAGGGTTATCGCCTTGATCCGTTTACGTTGGATCAGTTTGGCACCGAAGGCTGGGTTCCGCTAGACGGTGTATCCGCGCATACCAAAGTGGATGAAGCGACGGGCGAGTTGATGTTTTTCAACTATTCCAAGCACGCGCCCTATATGCATTATGGCGTGGTCGGTCCGGACAATAAGCTGAAGCACTATATTCCGGTCCCACTTGCGGGGCCGCGCCTTCCGCACGACATGGCCTTCACCCAAAACTACGCCATCGTCAATGATATGCCGCTATATTGGGAGCCTGCGTTGCTCGAACGCAACCTGCACGTCGTGCAGTTTCATCCCGATCAAAAGACGCGGTTCGGTATTATCCCGCGCATGGGGCAGCCTGAAGATATCCGCTGGTTCGAGGCAGAGCCGACGTACACACTGCATTGGTTGAATGCCTGGGAAGAAGGTGACGAGATCATCCTTGACGGTTATTATCAGGAAGAGCCGCAGCCCAAATCACATCCTGATGCGCCCGATGGGTTGGAACGGATGATGGCCTACCTGAGCCAAGGGCTAATGAAACCAAAGTTGCACCGGTGGAGATTCAACCTCAAAACAGGGGAGACGATAGAAGAGCGGCTTGATGACCGCATCCTTGAATTTGGCATGATCAACCAGAAATATGCCGGGCGCAAATATCGCTACGCCTATTCGGCTGTTCCTGAGCCTTACTGGTTCCTGTTCACTGGGCTGGTGAAACATGACCTGGAAACGGGTCGAAGTGAGGAAATCAACTTCGGTCCCGGCCGCTATGGCAGCGAAAGCCCGTTTGCGCCCCGTATCAATGCCAAAGACGAAGATGACGGCTATCTCGTTTCGTTCATCGCAGATGTCGAGAATGACCGGTCCGAATGCGTCCTGATTGATGCCAAGAATTTCGCGGCTGGTCCGGTGTGTCGTATCATTCTGCCCGAGCGCTTTTGTTCGGGCACACATTCGGCCTGGGCCAATGGCGATGACATCGGCATGCGACCAAACACTGTATTAGCAGCCTGAAATGATCGTCGCGGGAGAGGAAAAACGGCGCAACTTTCGCGAAGCGGGATGGTGGGGAGACCAGACACTTGCCGACTTGTTTTTCGCCAATGCTACAAAACACCCGGAGCGGCTGACGCTCATAGATGCGCCTAACCGCCCCGACTTTGCCTTTGGTGCACCAAGGCGACTGACCTATGCTCAAATGCGGGAAGAGGTGGAGCGTTTTGCCGGGGCACTGCTTGCAGCAGGCATCGGTAAGGATGATGTTATTGTCATCCAGCTGCCCAACATGACCGAATTTGTGTCCCTTTACTTTGCCGCGGCTACGATCGGGGCAATCGTTAGCCCGGTTGCAGTCCAATATCGCACACATGAGCTTTCGGCGATGTTTGGCATCGTCGAGCCCAAGGCTTTCATCTGTGGTACGCAGATGAAA
>CAIJLW010000042.1 GCA_903821685.1 uncultured Sphingomonadales bacterium
CCGCAACCTGACTGGTGCAGTAACCAAGATGCTTGAAGACGCTGGCCTGCGCGTTGTTGCTTCAAAGCGGATTCACATGTCGCGCGAACAGGCCGAAGGCTTTTACGCAGTGCATAAAGAACGTCCGTTCTTTGGTGAGCTCGTGGAATTCATGATCAGTGGCCCAGTCATCGTTCAAGTGCTCGAGGGCGAAAACGCCATGCAGCGCAACCGCGACATCATGGGTGCAACCAACCCAGCGAATGCTGAGCCAGGCACCATCCGCAAGGAATTGGCCGAAAGCATCGAAGCGAACACCGTGCATGGTTCAGACAGCGACGAAAACGCAGCGATTGAAATCGCGTACTTCTTCAAGCCAGAAGAAATCGTCGGGTAATTCATACTCGAAAAGGCGATTTTTCCCATAAATCGTCGAGCACTTGCAGTGTATCTTCACTTACTCGCTCGGCAGGCGGCCAAGGGCCGTCTGCCGACATAGCGCGAAAAGCTTTGTCGCGTGCGGCTTCTGTAGGCCAAAGCGCGATGGCTATCAGTTCGTCATTTGCGCCATGACCAAGGCATGAGCCAAAAGATCCATGCTCCGAACCTTGGCGTGTTACTTCGCGCCAACATTCTCGAAAATCTGCCTGATGTTCCGCCGCCACCCGCCACCGATAAATGGCAATAAATCCAGTGCTAGCGTTAGAATTCATTGGCTACATCCAGTAGTCTGGTCAGCTTCTTCGGGGCTACTGCGCGCCAGCTTTTGGCGATCCATTCGCCGATATGATCCCAATCGGTATCGCCCAGATCGAGCCTGATGCCCACCCAGCCATCGCCGAAATAGGCGGGGCGGTAATATCTCTCATCATCGCTATCGATCAGCATGGCCTGTTCTTCGACGCCGCTAATTTTGACTAAGAGCGCAATTCTCCCGTCGCCATGATGGTCTATGGAAACATAAGCAAATTTCTTGCAGCCGACGATACCGAAGCACGGCATCCCATGCGAAAGCACTTCATCGGCTTCTGGCTGGGCCAGCGCGATTTCGCGCACTTTTGATGTCAGATAATCCGGGTCCGTTGCCCGCGAAACATAGCCCGCTAACGTCCGCGGATATAATTGATGCTCGGCTATCTTGACGCGCTCCGCCAAGGAACCGGCGGTGTCATCGGGCAAAACGGCGACTTCCATCTGGCCAAGAAGCGGACCTTCATCAAGGTCGGCTGTGACGAGGTGGACGCTGCAACCGGCAACCCTGTCCCCTGCGTCAATCGCGCGCTGATGGGTGTCTAGACCCGTATATTTGGGCAATAGGGATGGGTGGATATTCAGCATCTGGCCGTCCCATTTTTCGACGAAGCTTTCGCTCAATATCCGCATATACCCCGCAAGCACGACATAAGCCGCACCCGCTTTGGTAATGTGATTATGCATTATTGCGTCATGGTCCGCCCGCTTAAGACCAATGTGGGATTGTGCGAACGTTGCGATGCCTTCGGCTTGCGCCAGCTTCAACCCTTCGGCGTCGGGATTGTTGCTGGCGACCAGAACGACTTCGTACGGGCTGTCTGGGCGTTTTGCGGCATATAGCAACGCAGCCATATTGGTGCCGCCGCCGGAAATCAGGACGGCAACACGCGCCTTAGCCATGATGCGTCGCAGTCCAATCGGCTTGAGCGCTCCAGGTTTCGATGCTGCCGGTAACCGTGCAACCTTTTTCACCGGCTGCAATATGTCCGATGCGGAACACCGTCTCTCCAGCGGCCTCAAGTGCAGCGGTTACGCTCGCGACTTCGGTCTCGGCGACAACCACCGCCATGCCGATGCCGCAGTTGAATGTGCGGGCCATTTCCTCTGGCTCGATATGACCTTGGGCTTGCAAGAACGCCATCAAGCGCGGTTGTTGCCATGCGTCTGCATCGACATGTGCGTGCAAACCGTCCGGCAGG
>CAIJLW010000043.1 GCA_903821685.1 uncultured Sphingomonadales bacterium
GCCAGATATTTGCGCCCGATGCGCATCGCATGGTCTTCACCCAATATCGCGTGCCAGACGCCGCCACCTTCATGCCGTAGCCCGATAATCAGGTCCCGGCGCACAATATGGCTGCGGTGGATGCGCTGAAATTGTTCCGGGTCCAAGCGCTGCTCAAGCGTTGAAATGGTCTGGTGCAGCAGATAGCTGCGTCCTGCCGTATGCAGGCGCATATAGTCCCGCTCTGCTTCAATCCGTTCAATGTCCATCGCGGCAATGCGGATAAGTTCAGCGCGATGCGATACCCAGAATTCATGCGCATATCTGCCGTCGGTTTTTGAAGACGGAACGGCTGACTGCGCCTCGGCGTCATGGGTGCCGCACGCGCGGGCTATAGCGCGGCCAAGCCGTTCGCTCGACACGGGCTTTAACACATAATCTACAACGTCCAAGTCGAAGGCTTCGACCGCAAAATTGTCGTACGCCGTGATCAGAATGATCGCTGGCTTTTTGTGCATTAATCCCAAGGCGCGCGCAGCGTTGATGCCGTCCATTTTCGGCATGCCTATATCCAGAAAGATGAGGTCGGGCATCAATTGCTCTGCGATCTGGAGCGCTTCGATGCCGTCACCTGCGGCGCCGACAATGTCGATAACGGGATGGTCGGCGCTTAAGGTCACAAGGCGCTCGACGGCAAGTGGCTCGTCATCAACGATTAACGTCCGCAAGCGTTTCATGCCGTTATCCGATGGCTTAGGGGCAATGTAAGCATCGCCACAAATCCGCCACCATCGGCCAGTTTTGTATCGAGGCGCGCGGCTGATCGATAGCGGGCCTCCAATCTGTCACGCACATTGGCAAGGCCAATGCCGCTACCGCCGACATGATCGGCATCCATTACCTCGCCATCGTCAACGACACACAGCACAAGGACATCACCTTCGCTTTTGGCGTTGATGATGATTTCAACCGGACGTGTGGTGCGCGATACCCCATATTTGATGGCATTTTCGACAAGGGGCTGCAGGATTAAGGCAGGCACATGTTGGCCCATTAACGCATCAGGGATATTGATTTTGACGCGCAGCCGTTTGGGATAACGCACGCTTTCGATTTCCAGATACAGCCTTTGAAGTTCAACCTCTTCGGCAAGTGTGACATCCTCAAGCGGATCAGATGACAGGCTTGTCCGATAGAAATTGGACAGATTCTGGATCATCGCCTCGGCCTCTTTGGGTTTTCCGGTAAGGACAAGGCTTGAGAGCGAATTCAGTGTGTTGAACAGAAAGTGAGGATTGACCTGATAACGTAGTGAACGCAGTTCGGCATCTTGCGCAGCTTGCGCAAATCGAGAGGTTTTGCGCTCGGCCTCCTGAACTTCACGCGCATAGCCAATGGCGACGTACAGTGAGCTCCACGCGATCAGGAAGAAATAATGCGTGACCGAAATGTCGGCAATTTCTTGCCAGAAGGACAGCCCCAGCTGCACCTTCAAATCCTCAACCGACCGCCCGAGGCTTGGGTCTTTGAAAAGGCTAATGGGGTCGTACAGATTGAAAATATAAAAATTGGCGGAGGCCAAGACTATGGCACACGGGATTGCACCGATAAATGCCACGCTCACGCGAGAACTGAGTGACCGGCGGCCTGCAACCCGTAGACCGAAATACAATATCCACGTCACGAGCACGCCCACTAACCCCACCATTAAGCGGCGTTCGAACAGAACGGCCTGCGCCGGAAAATCGAGCAGGGCCGCGCGCAATGACAATATCAGCGCGTAAAACGCCCAGAAGCCAATGATGGTCAGCAGCGCCATCTGATGGCCGATAAGTGCATTGCGGGGCGTGGATTTATCCATGTCTTGCTATAGCCGATTTTACGCCAGTTGCACCACGTGCTGCGTCTCTCGTCGAATGCCGCGTTAATTTGGTCGAATGTTTATCCACTGCATCGGTTGTTAATCCTTCGCTAAACATGTTGGAACGATTATGTTGTTCTTGGGAATGAGAGGGATATCGGCATGACGAAAGCAACGCATGAAGGTCCGGGCAGCTTAACATTGGGCGAAATGAAAGAATTTGCTGGTTTTAGCGCCGCGACACAGCGGTATATCCGGCGGTCACTGGATGTTGCGTTTGATCGCAAGGATGCCATTGCCCTGTGGTCACGCGACGCGGTCGAGGTTACGTCGATTGATGCCCAATACTTATTTTACGCACGTTTGCCGGATATCAAAGCGTTGGTTCCGGATTCGGCTGTGCTGCAAGATGCCGAGCCCTTTCTGGCGCAACTGGTAACGCTGTCGGCATTTGATTTGGGGCAGGGACCGATTGCATGCTTTGCGGCATATCGGTTTTTGTACGAGCGGTTGCTTGGCGCTGATGCGCGGCCGTGGTTGCCCGCAGCATTCTGCGCGGCAGCAGCAATGCCCCATGTGCCGCCGGGCAAGCGCAAGATATTGCTGCAATCGATCAGTGAGGCCGCGGTGACCGCAACAGGTTGGTCAAAGCGCCCGCCAAGCTTTTTTCCTGAATGGGTGGACAAGGTTGAGGCTGGCAGTAGCCGTGCTTTTTAAGCAATCGGTCTAAGCTGGCTTTCGTTGATAGCGGAAATACCAGACCTCGTGTCCCTGACGGCGCGCCTTGGCCTCATAACGGGTTTCGGGCCAGCCGCCGGGACGGTTCTGAAAATCCGGCGCGCTTTGGCATAGCCAGTCGAATTGCTGACGATGCCGCTGCATCACCATCAACGCATGGCGGACATATACGGGGTGGTCCGTGCCGAACCGGAATTCGCCGCCGGGCTTTAACTTTGCTGCGATCAAATCCAATGGCCCATCATTCATCATCCGGCGTTTTACGTGCCGTGCCTTTGGCCAAGGGTCCGGATGCAACAGATAGACAAAAGATAATGACTTATCGGGAACGCGGCGCAGCATCTCCAAGGCATCGCCCATATGCAGACGCACATTGTGCAGTCCGCCCTCGCGGATATGGGATAAAGCTTGGGCAACGCCGTTGAGAAACGGCTCGCATCCGATAAAGCCATGATCGGGCAGCATGTCGGCGCGGTAGGCCATATGCTCCCCGCCACCAAAGCCGATTTCAAAGTGCATTACGCGGTCGTCGCCGAACAGATCCATGCTGCCAAGCGGGCCTTCGTCTGGAACCGCGATTTGCGGCAACAGATTCTCAACCAACTCATTGTGCTCGGAACGCAGCTTTTTACCCTTTGAACGGCCATATAGGCGGTTCAGCGTCGTTGGATCCCCAGTCTTGTTCGCAGTCATAGGCGTGGCGGCTAAACTTTCAGCCGCCACGCTGCAAGTGTAATCAAGTGGTCCTTACCCTAAAGCTGCCTTCAAATCTTCGACGAGATCGGTGCGCTCCCACGGGAAGAAATCACCTTCCGGCTTACGACCAAAATGGCCATATGCTGCGGTCCGGCGGTAAATGGGCTTGTTCAGGCCAAGATGGGTGCGGATACCGCGCGGGGTAAGGCCACCCAGTTTTTCGATACCCATGATTGCCGTTTCAATTTGGTCATCGCCGACAATGCCGGTGCGATGCGTGTCGACATAGAGCGACAATGGCTTGGACACGCCGATGGCATAAGCAAGCTGAATGGTGCAGCGCGTGGCGAGGCCAGCTGCGACGATATTCTTGGCAAGGTAGCGCGTGATATACGCGGCGGAACGGTCGACCTTCGTCGGGTCCTTGCCCGAAAACGCGCCGCCGCCATGCGGAGCTGCGCCGCCATAAGTATCAACGATGATCTTGCGTCCGGTCAGGCCAGCATCGCCATCCGGTCCGCCAATTTCAAAGCTGCCGGTCGGGTTGATGTGATAGTGGGTTTCGGTCAGCAGGCTTGCTGGAAGCAGGTCGGCAATGACGCCCTTCACATAATTGTGCAGTTGCGCCTCTTTTTCGCCTTGGTCATATCCCGGTGCATGCTGGGTGGAGACGACAATCGCGGTTGCAGCTTCAGGCTTGCCTTCGCTGTTGTAACGCAAAGTGACCTGGCTTTTGGCGTCCGGCTCCAGAAACGGTGCTGCGCCCGAATGACGGTCAGCGGCCATGCGCTCGAGGATCTTGTGGCTGTAATCCAGCGTGGCGGGCATCAGGTCAGGCGTCTCTGTCGATGCATAGCCAAACATGATGCCTTGGTCGCCAGCGCCTTCATCCTTGTTGCCACTGGCGTCTACGCCTTGGGCAATATGTGCCGACTGGCCGTGCAGGTTATTTTCAAAACGCAAGGTTTCCCAGTGGAAGCCCTTTTGCGCATAGCCGATTTCCTTGACGGTGCGGCGGACAGTGGCTTCGATTTCTTCTTTGGCGCCTTCGGCCCATGCGCCATTTTCATAAACGCCTTTGCAGCGAATCTCGCCAGCGAGGACAACCAGCTGCGTCGTAGTCAGTGTTTCGCACGCGATGCGCGCTTCGGGGTCTTTTGACAAAAACAGGTCGACGATAGCATCCGAAATTTGGTCCGCAACCTTGTCCGGATGTCCTTCGGACACGGATTCGGAGGTGAAAAGGTAGTTTGATCGCATGGTTTTTCCAGTCTATTGGCTGTATCTGCGTATAAAGAATTCTTTATATCGTTTTACGCTCTTAGCCTTTACCGCGACGGCGGGCAAGCGGTAACAACGCCAAGAGAACCAACATCCCGGCTAGAGCAAGCGGAATGATATTGCCAAATTGCGCGAACAATGTCGGCGCTTTTGCCCGCGGCAATCGTGCGTCGATGCGACCATCAATACCCAAAGGCAGGCTTTTCACGATCAGGCCATCTGCGTCGATGATTGCGCTGATCCCCGTTGGCGTGGCCCGCACGACGGGCAAGCCTTCCTCCATCGCGCGCAGCCGTGCTTGCGCCAAATGCTGCGGCGGACCGATATCTCCGAACCAAGCGTCATTGGATGGGTTGAAGATGAAGTCCGGCCGGTTCTTGCGATCGACGACCTCACCGGAGAACACCATTTCATAACAGATTTGCATGCCGATTTTGACGGGCTTATCATTGACGAACACGGTCATCGTCTGTGGACCCGGGCCGGGCCAGAAATCCAGACTACCCGGCACCAGCCGCGCTAGGCCCAGCCGTTGCAGCAACCAAGGCATCGGCAGATATTCCCCATAAGGGACAAGATGCGCTTTGTCATAATGACCAAGCAACTGGCCATAAGCATCCATGGCCGACACACTATTGCGCGCGGCAACGAGCTGCCCCTTTTCAATTACCAGGCGGTTGGCGCCTGTTACCAGCACATCATTATCACCCATCAGCGTCGTCAGCCGCGCTCGGCTGCCGGCCGCGCTGTCGCCAGGCTGACCTTGATAATAACGATAGGGATAGCCTTCCTCCAGATAGTCCGGAATGGCGGCCTCAGGCCACAGGATCAAGCGCGGGCCTTGGTCGGGCAAGGGGCGGCTGTTCATCGCCAGCTTGGCAAAGTTCACTGCGTCATAGCCCAAAGCATATTTGTCAGATTGCGAGATATTGGGCTGCACCACCGTGACCGTGACGGCTTGCGGATGTGCCGCCGCGCTGCGGTCATCTCCGCCCCAAAGCGAAAAGCGGCCGATGACCGCGGTCGTGACCAGTATGCAGAGCAGAACGCCACCAATGGTATAGCTTGCCCACCGGCCTTTGGTGCGCTCGCCGGATACGGCTTGTGTCCGCAGCGCCGCAAATTGGTAGACACCACCTACAGTCAAAATGACGATAGCTGACAGGCCGTAAGTACCAATCACGCTGGCTGTCTGCGCCACATATGGCATCGAAACCGTAATGACGCTGAGCGGGTTCCAGACATAGCCTGTGAAAACCCAACTGCGCAGCCATTCGGTGATAATCCACAATCCGGCGAAGGCGAATATGAGGGGAAGGAAATTCCTCCCCGGTTCGGGGAGGGGGACCGCCGAAGGTGGTGGAGGTGGCGTGAAGTCGGACGCAGCGTCTGCCGCAGCCCCCCCTCCGTCACGCGCTGCGCGCGCACCACCTCCCCACAAGCGGGGAGGATTTGAAAGTAGCCAAGCCCCACACGTCGCCAAAGCGGGGTAGACCGCAAGATACAGCGCCAGCCCCAACACTGCGATATAGCCAAGCCAAATTGGCATTGCCGCCTGAAAGGTGAAGGCTACGGCAATCCATTGATTACCAAAGGCGAAATGCCCAACGCCAAACAACCACCCTAGCATGAAGGCGCGCTTTGCATTTTGCGCTTTCGTAACAAGGTGGATGAGCAAGGCAAAACACACCAGCGTGAGCGGCCAAAGCCCCCATGGCGCAAAGCCATAAGCGGACAATGCGCCAGCGCCCAATGCGGCCCAGCGCGGGAATTTTTGAAGCAAGTCCGAGATCTTCTGCACCGCCCGCCTTTGCCTGTGCAATGTGACAAATGCAATCAGTCACATAGTGTCGCTGCTTGCGGTTCAGCCACAGCCTGCTAATTTGGAAAAATGATATTTCTTGCAATGGCGCTTGCCGCAACACCCCCTTCCGCGCTGACCGCGGCGCAACAAAGCGACCTTGCATGTGTTGCGGCGTTGGCCACCTTGGCGGAAAAGCAACGAATTGGCTCTGCGCCATCCGATGCGCCGGATGCGCGCCAATCGGGTAAAATATGGGCTGGCATCGTCGGCAGTCGGATTACTGCGCAAAGCGGGCAACCGCGTGAGTTGGTCGCGGTGGCGATGGGCGAGGGGGCCGCAGCTGAATTCCAACGGCCAAGCGACTCCGCCCGGATCAATTTATGCGCCTTGCAAATGTCGGTAGAACTTGCTGCTACTGACACTATCGACAAACCCTTACCCAAGCCGGTGAAATCAAAATGAGCCTTCGTCCATTCCATTTGGCCTTTCCCGTCCATAATCTCTCCGAAGCCCGGCATTTTTATGGGGAGGTCATGGGCTGTGCCGAAGGCCGGTCATCCGACCAATGGATTGATTTCGACTTTTTTGGCCACCAGATTGTGGCGCATCTTGATGCTGGCGCGCGCAGCGTTTCCACGCACAATCCTGTCGATGGCCATGATGTACCCGTACCCCATTTTGGTGTCGTCCTGACAATGGCGCAATGGCAGGCCCTGGCAGAGCGCGTTCAGGCGGCGGGCATCCAATTCGGCATTGCACCGCATGTCCGGTTCAAAGGCCAAGTGGGCGAGCAAGCAACGATGTTCTTCTATGACCCAAGCGGCAATGCGTTGGAGTTTAAGGCCTTTGCTGACGACGCGCTTTTGTTCGCGCGCTAACGTGGACTAACGCGGAATGCTGGAGGCCTGAGAACAGCCGTCACTTTTTTCAGCGCCGCCGCCTGCAAGCATCGTAAAGGCGATAAATCCGCCGACCACAATGAGAAGAAACGCAGCCGTCACCCATGCCAGATATTTGTCAATGAACGCTTTAATCGGCCGTCCGAATTTCCAGAACAGGAAACCAACCAGCATGAATTGAAACGCCCGGCTGAGGACGCTTGCCCAGATGAACGTAAACAGGTCCATCTTGATAAACCCGGCCGTCAGCGTGATGAGCTTGAACGGAATTGGCGTCGCGCCCTTTATCAGGATTATCTCGGCACCAAATTCCCTTAAGTAACAGGCGGCAGCCGGAAAACTGTCCCACAGGCCAAGCGCCTTTAACAACGCAATGCCAATGGTCTCATAGGCGAAATAGCCGATGGCATAGCCAAACAGGCCACCCATCACCGAGGCCAATGTGCATACTACCCCGAACCGCAACGCTTTGTCCGGGCGCGCCAGGCACATCAGGCCAAGCAGGGGGTGCGGGGGAATGGGAAAGAAGGAACTTTCGACGAAGGAAAAAAGGAATAGCCAGCGCTCGGCATGGGCATGCCCTGCCTTTTCCATCATCCAATCATATAATTTCTTCAACATCGCATCCGGCGATAAGACGCGCGGACCAGCTTGTCCAAGCTTTTAACCCGCGCGCGGATCTTGTTGAGATAGGGCTTGCGGGCTTTGGTTTGAGTCATGGCCGGGCACGAACACAAAATACCCCAAAATGATCAGCGATAAAATGATTAGGATCTTCAACAGGTCGCGTAAATCTTGCCCACGCAGCCGTTTTTTGGAGTTATTGCGCGGATGCAGTGGTTTTCCAGCAATGTCGAGAATGATGGCCATCGGGTACTCCTTGACCAGAAAAACCCAATGCCTCGGCTTATGTTCCGTGCGGGGCATCACCAAGGCTTGCATTTTGCCGCGCTTATGCACAGCGAGGGTCCATGGACTTTCAAAATTTCGACATCGATCATTTCCTGCGTGTGCATTGGCAAAAAAAGCCGCTGCTGATCCGTAACCCGTGGTCCAATTGGCAAAACCCGCTTGAGCCTGACGAGCTGGCTGGATTGGCGTGTGCGGAAGAGGTGGAATCGCGCCTGATTTGTCAGCCAGCTGGCGGATGGGAAATGGAGCAGGGGCCACAGGGCGAAGAGCGCTTGGCCGAACTTGGCGAAAGCCATTGGACTTTGCTCGTGCAAGCGGTTGACCAACATGTGCCCGCCGTCGCTGACCTCATCGCGCCGTTCCGTTTCATCCCCAATTGGCGCATTGACGATGTGATGGTGAGCCTCGCCGCTGACCAAGGCGGGGTGGGGCCGCATTTCGACCAATATGATGTTTTCCTGATCCAAGGGCTTGGCCGTCGGCGCTGGCAAATCGGGCCTTTATGTGATGGCGATACGCCATTGTTGCCGCATGAGGATTTGAAACTCCTCGCGGAATTTACGGCGACCGATGAATGGGTGCTGGAACCTGGTGATATCCTCTATGTGCCGCCGGGATTTGCGCATAATGGCGTTGCCGTCGGTTCGGATTGCATGACTTACTCGGTCGGTTTCCGCGCGCCATCGCGCAGCGACCTATTGGGGCATTTTGTCGATGACATTCTCGACGGCATTCCGGACGATGAATTA
>CAIJLW010000044.1 GCA_903821685.1 uncultured Sphingomonadales bacterium
GGCCAGTCGAGTTTGGCAAAGAAGATCAAAAACGCCACGCCCAAGCAGATTTCGGGCACGATAATCGGCAATGACATCGTGCCCTCGACCAGTCCCTTGAACGGAAAGCGAAAGCGCCAGAGCATGACCGCAGCCAAGGCGCCAATGACCAAGCTGATAATGGTCGCCAAAAATGCGATAGTTAGCGAATTGACCATCGCCTCCACCAGACTGTCGTTGTTCAGCGCCTTCTCGTAATATTTGAGGGTAAATCCCTTCCACATCACGTTGCGCTTGCTGTCGTTAAAGCTGAAGATCATCAACACAACCAACGGCGCATAGAGAAACAGCATCGTCAACCCGACCCAACTGCGCATCCATAATTTGCGTGTATATTCAAGCGGAGCGATGGCGGTGCGGTTAAACATTACCGCGCCTCCTTCACTTTGTTCGCGCGCATCGATTGCAGCGCAATCAAAATGAACATCGCGTAAATGAGCAAGAAGGACAAAGCGGCGCCGAAGGGCCAGTCATTTGCGCGCTTGAACTGCCGTTCGATAACATTCGCGATCATCTGGCTATCGGTGCCGCCCATGAGGTCGGGGGTAAGATACGCGCCCAATGCGGGAACCAAAGTAATCATAACGCCCGCAAAAATCCCCGGCGCGGCAAGTGGCACGACGATTTTCATAAAGGTTTTGAAATGCCCCGCGCCAAGGTCAAGGCTGGCCTCAATCAAGCTTTTGTCGAGCCGGTCGAGCGCCGAATACAAAGGCAACACCATGAAGGGCAGATGGACGTAGACAAGCCCCAACACGACCGCGAAGTTATTGTACAATAATTGCACGGGCGTCCATGCCTCAAGCGGCTGCATGCCCACTAAGGTGCGCAACCAGCTGGCGCCATCCCACAGGCCGCCAAGCCCCTTGTTCATATACCCATTGGTACCCATCAATGCCATCAGCGCGTAGGTGCGGATCAGAAGGTTGGTCCAAAAGGGCAGCATGATTCCCAGCAGCAACCAAGGGCGCCACTTCGGCGCGGCGAAGGTTATCGCCATCGCGACCGGAAAGCCGATGATCAAGCACATCAACGTGGTGAGTGCCGCGACTGCAAAGCTTTTGAGGAAAATGGAAAGATACAACCACTCGGTCGCGCGTTTGTAATTGTCGAGCGTGCCCGAAATATCGATATCCGCAGGTCCGGCATTTTGACCGAAGCTGTAGAGCCAGACGATAGTCATGGGCGCGATGAAGAACAGGCCAAGCCAGAAGACCGGTGCCGTTGCAACTGCGGCAAAGGGCTTCTTCTGGCTTTTCCAGTCTTGCAACGCGCCTGACATTAATTAAGCCGCCCGAACGCGGGTAAACGCCTCCTCATATTTCGGCTGAAGATCGGGATTGAATTTCGCGTATTCGCACTTCGTCAAGATATCCGCGGGCGGGAAAATGACCTGATTATTCTTATAATCATCTGGCATCAGCGCCTTCACCGCAGCATTAGGCGTTGGATATTTAATCGTCTCGGTGATTTTTTTGCCTACCTCGGCATCCAGCAAATAGTTGATGAACGCATGGGCATTTTTCGGGTGCGGCGCGCCCTTTGGAATGCACAGATTGTCCGAATTTAGTTGGCTGCCTTCCTTGGGAATGACAAAGCCGATGTCGGGATCTTCGGCCATAATCTGGGCAATGTCGCCATTATATTCGAGGACAAGGTCCACTTCACCTTTAAGCAAAAGGTCCTGACCATTGTCTTCGTGGAAAGATTTGATGTTTGGCTTTTGCTTGATCATCATCGCTTCGATTGTTTTCAAGTCGGCATCCGTCAGCCCATTGACCGATTTGCCCAGATATTTGCCGTAAAGCCGGAACATGTCGCCAGCCTCGGACAGCACGGCAATGCGGCCCTTATACTCGTCGCTGTCAAACAGGACTTTCCAGCTATCAGGTACCGAATTTACCTTCGACTTGCGGTAGCCAATGCCAAGCGCCAGCCACGTGTAAGGCATCGAATATTTCCGCGCCGCGTCATAAGGCACGTCCTGATACTCAGGGGCGACATTTTTGAAATTGGGAATTTGGGTCTTGTCGATTTCAATCAGCATGCCCGCTGCGGCCATGCGCTCGACAAAGTCGTTCGACGGGACGATGACGTCATAACCCTGATTACCGGCACGTAGCTTGGCAAACAATTCATCGTTGCTGGCGAACAAGGTCATGTTCACATCAACGCCGGCGCTGTCCTTATAATCTCCCAAAGTGGTCTCACCAATATAGGTGTCCCAATTATAGAAGTTCAGCTTGGCCTCTTCGCCATTGGCGAGCTTTGCCGCTTCTTTCTCTCCGCAACCGGCCAGCGCGCCCGTCAGTGAAAATCCAACGGCGGCAACACCCATGCCCTTAAGCATAGCCCGCCGATTGCTACCGGCATGCAAAAACGTTTTAAAATCCATGACAAATCTCCCGCTGAACTACGAAACGTGAAGATGACATGCTGAACTAATATCAGGCCTTAGAAAAGCCCTTTTTTCCATGCCTTGCGGCGCAATCTAATTACGAATATTCGCAATTATTGTGCGCCGCAGCATGTTTACTTCAGTACTGGCTTTGCTTCCGTATCAACGGCAGCCTGAACCGCTTTATAAAATGCTTCGCGTTGAACGCCAACGGTGTCTGGGTCAGTCGCCTTTGGCCAATTGCTGTTTGATGCGATCACAAGGTTGCGCTTGGGATCAATGAAGATGCCCTGCCCAAATATGCCCTGCGCCGCAAAGCTACCGTCGTTATAGGTCCACCATTGGTAACCATAGCCTTTGCCGGCCATGCCAATGTCCGCCTGCTTACTTGTTGCAGGGGCAAGCCAATCGTCAGGCAAAATGCCAACGCCGTTGATTTTTGCACCGCCCATTATGAACGCGCCAAAACGCGCGTAATCACGGGTCGATGCCTGAATGCAGCAGCCGCTAATTTCATGCCCTGTTGAACCCAAAAGCCAGGTTGCGTCCTGCTCCATACCAAATGGTGCCCAGACCTTCTCCGACAAATAGCTGGAAAGCGTCTTTTTCGTGGCCGAACTGACCAATACGCCAATCAAATTGGTTTCGCCGGTTTTATAGACCCATTTGGTTCCAGCTGGTGCCTCACGCGGCAATTTGCGCATGTAACTGACGGTCACATCCATGCCTTTTTCGGCCTTGTGCAAATTGAACAAAGCAACATCGGATTTAGGGTCAGTATAATCCTCATTCCATTTAACGCCCGAGGTCATAGTCAGCAGTTGCTTGATAGTCACATCGTCATACGCCGAGCCCTTAAGGTCCGGGATATAGGCGGAAACCTTATCATCGATGCTCTTGATATAGCCATCCTTTATCGCCGCGCCGACCATGGTCGACGTAAAAGATTTAGCGACCGAAAAGCTGGTCCATTTGCCCTGCGCCGTAAAATCGAGACCGTATTTCTCCATTCGCACTTTGCCGTCCTGCAATATGACAAGACCGGCCGTGCGTTGCGCTTTCATATAGGCATCAACGTCCATGCCGATTGTCAGCGGCTCGCCGGCAGGCAAAGGATAAACCGTATCGCCTTTTGCAATGACGTTGGCCTTTGCAAGGATGGGGATTCGGTCCATTGTACGGAAACCGGCGTCGCGTTGCTCTACGCTCCAGAACAGCACGTTAGAGTCCGTTGGCAAATGGGATATGAGTGCCTTCATATCCTTGTCTGCACTCACCCAAAAACCGCCCGCTGCCGCTGCAACGAAAAGTAACGCCCCGAATATCCATTTTTTCATCCTACTTCCCCAAAAATCATCTTTTAACCAAAGTCACCTGAGCGACATTAATGCCCCCGCTGCTGAACCCGCCTTCGCTTTACATCAGATAATAGCGCCAAAGCGAAGTGAATTAATCGCCAAAGCCGGTTGGTAAAATTCATTGCGCAACCAACTGTAGTCATTGCGAAAGGCCATAGCGCGCCTTATGTACCTAATACACGCCATGTAAATGGCTGGATTGTTGGGCAGTTTGCCAAGTGGAGGAGCGCGTTAGATGCATAAGAACTTTTTGAAATTTCTTCTGGTACCCGTCGCTGCGGCTTCGTTGGCCGGATGCGGGATCAACAGTGTTCCCACGGCCGAAGAAAACGCCAAGGCGAAATGGGCTGATGTCCAAGCCGCGTTCCAAGAGCGCGCGAACCTGATCCCCAACCTTGCCAATGTTGTGAAAGGTGCAGCAGCGCAAGAAAACAAGACGCTTACCGAGGTCATTGAAGCACGCGCACGTGCCACATCTCCTAACATTCAAGTGAACCCTAACGACTTAAATGATCCTGCAAAAATGGCGGCGTTTCAGCGCGTGCAAAACCAGTTGTCGGGAAGCCTTTCGCGCTTGCTGGTCTCGGTTGAGCAATATCCCCAGCTCAAAAGCCAGGAAGGCTATCTGAAGCTGCAGGATCAATTGGAGGGTCAGGAAAACCGCGTGCGCATCACGTTGCGTGATTATAACGAGGCGGTGCGTGGCTATAACACCACCATTCGCACTTTCCCGGACATCATCGGTGCCAAGATTATCCACGGTGCCAAGCCCATGATCCCTTATCAGGCAACAACGCCCGGTGCAGAATCCGCACCGAAGCTAGATATGGCGCCAGCGACCTAATCCTGTCCGGGAATTGAACATGAATAAGGCCCTTGGCCTGCTTATTGCGCTGCTGCTGGCCCTCACCGGTCAAGCAGCAGTTGCGCAGAATTTTCCAAAACTGACCGGCCGTGTGGTTGATGAGGCCAACTTGCTTGATCCGCAGCAAGAAGCCGCGCTCAGCGCCAAACTGGAGGGACTGGAAGCCCGCACTAAACGCCAGTTGGTTGTGACAACGCTAGCCAGCCTCGAAGGCTATGAGATATCCGATTACGGCTATCGATTGGGTCGCGCATGGGCAATCGGGCAGGATGGCAAGGGCGAAACCGAAAAAGACAATGGCGCAATCCTAATCGTTGCGCCGAACGAGCGTAAAATGCGAATTGAAGTCGGTTACGGCCTTGAGCCCGTGCTGACCGATGGTTTGTCTTCCACAATCATCCGCAACGACATCACCCCGCGCTTTAAGGAAGGTGATTTTGCCGGTGGCATCAATGCAGGCGTTGACCGCATCGTGACTCAGTTCGAACTGCCCGCGGATGAAGCGGCGAAGATAGCAAGCGCGGCACAGCAATATAGCAAACGTGATAAAGGCATACCTTTTGGCGCGATTATCTTCATCTTGTTCATGATCTTCTTTGTGTTCCTACCAATGATCCGTTCCACAAATGGCGGCGGGCGTAAGCATCGGCGCGCCGGCATGGGGCCAGTGATTATCTGGGGCGGTGGGGGCTTTGGTGGCGGAGGTTTTGGCGGAGGCGGATTTGGCGGCGGAGGCTTTGGCGGCGGTGGCGGCAGCTTTGGCGGCGGCGGCGCCTCGGGCGGCTGGTAGGAATATTGAACATGGGCTTACGTAAAATCAGTCAATTCACCGAAGCGGACCATGCAATAGTGGTTGCCGCAGTCGCCGATGCAGAACGGCTAACAACCGGCGAAATCGTCACGATCGTGACTGACCTGTCGGACCATTATGACGATATCGCCATGGCTTGGGCAAGCGCGATCGCGTTCATTGCCTTGGTCAGCTATGCGACTTTTCCTGAATTTTACATGGGCCTGATTGATGCCTTTTCGGGCGGGTGGCGCCATGAATATACGACGGCGGAATATGCAGCATTTTTGTTGGCGGCAGTTGCGCTCAAATGGATCGGGACATGGTTTATCCTCAAATGGATGCCATTGCGCCTCGCCCTTACGCCGAAGGCCAAAAAACTAGCGCGTGTTCGCAGTCGCGCCATTAGCCTGTTCAAGGTAGGCACCGAATCCAAAACGGTGGGTCGGACGGGTGTGCTGTTGTATTTGTCGATGAAGGAGCATCGCGCCGAAATCGTGGCTGACGCGGCCATTGCTTCCAAGGTTGCACCCGAAATATGGGGTGACGCGATGGTCGCCTTGCTTGATCAGGTGAAGGCCGGAAACCCCGGCGCTGGGGTCGCAGCGGCAGTGACACAAATGGGCATTGTGCTGGCTGAACATTTCCCAAGGGGCAGCGAAAATCCCAACGAACTCCCCGACAGGCTAATCCAGTTATGATGGAACAAGACGACGCCGAAACCGTGATGTGGCAAGGTCGCTTCATCACGGCGAAGACGCGCGGGAAATGGGAATATGTCAGCCGCGCGCGCGGCATCAAGGCAGCGGTAATCCTTGCGATGGAGGCGGACCACGTGCTGCTCGTCGAACAATATCGCGTGCCGCTCGGCGCAAATTGTATTGAACTGCCCGCTGGGCTCATTGGCGACCATGATGAAGGCGAAGACACGCTGGCGTCCGCCGCGCGCGAGCTTGAGGAAGAAACCGGCTATCGCGCAGACAGTCTGGAGATTGTCGGCGAGTTTTTCTCGTCGCCCGGCATGGTCAGCGAAAGCTTCTCGCTTGTGCGCGCCCATGGCTTGAAGAAAGTCAGCGAAGGCGGCGGCGTGGATGGCGAGAATATCACTGTCCACCGTATTGCCTTGGCGGACCTACCCCATTTTATTCAGAAAAAGCGTGCGGAGGGTTGCGTCGTGGACGTTAAACTTTTGATGCTGCCCGGAATGATCGTTTAGCGGAAATTATCCGCATAGGCCTGCAACTTAAGCGTCTTGGGCGGTGTGGGCATATAGGTGGCAACTATGCCCTTTTTCTCCGCATAAGCGCGAGCCGCATCCAGGCTTGGGAAGGTCAATTGAACTTGCGCCTGCGTGTCGCCTGATCCAGCCCAGCCCATCAACGGGTCCGCCTTGCGGGGCTCTGCTGGCACATGTTCAAGCACCCATTCATCATTGCGCCCATGGCCAGACTGCATGGCATTTTTGGGACGCTGAAAGATACGGGCGGACATGGTGCAATTCCTGACGGTTAAACTGGATGCATCTTTGCCCGAACCGCACTAGATTCGTCAAGCGTTGCGGGCTTGTGCCTTTTTCGTCTTAAGGCTCGCCACGCTTTCCCACGGCGCGTCTGGCCAATTGTGCTTCGGATAACGGCCGCGCATTTCCTTGGCGACGTCACGCCAGCTTCCACGCCAGAATTCGGGCAGATTGCGCGTTGTCTGAATGGGGCGGCCCGCAGGTGATGTAAGGCTTAAGACCAAAGGTAAGCGGTTGGCACCTACCAAAGGATGGCTATCAAGACCGAATAATGCCTGAACGCGCAACTCAACCGTTGGACCGGCTTCGGCGGCATAATCAATATGATGTTCCGTGCCAGCAGGACTTTTGAAGGAAGTGGGTGCAATTTGGTCGATACGGGTGCGCGTATCCCAACCGAGCATATTGTCGAGTGCATTGGCCAATCCCGATGGCGCGACGTCGCGCAGACGGTTGACCTTGCCCAACAACGGCAGAAGCCATTGCTCCATGCGCTCCGCCAATGCATCGTCTCTTAGCGAAGCGACACCGGCAAACTGTGCGCGTTCGCGAAGCGCGCGCGCGGACAAAGGCCAGGGCAGCGCGTCTATACCCATGTCTTGCACTGCGGCCATCAGTGCGCTCGCAACGGCCTGCGGGTCGGGCTTTTCCACCCGCCCTTCGCTCAACACTATTGCGCCCAACCGCCTTTGGACACGCGCATCGACGCGATCCGTGCTTTTGTCATAAGTTAGGATTTGCTTGCTTTCGATACGGTGCCCAAATCGGTCAACAATTTCCGCTTCGGTCAACGCGGCCGCAGACAATATGCGCGCACCCGATGCAGCGCCTTGAACATCTGCTACCGCCAGCCATTCCGCGCGCGCCAAAAGCGATGCTGCGTCAAGCTGAAGACCGCGGCCCATGGCGCTGATCCATTTTTCGCCCTTGGCATCGCGGCGTTTGGCGATGCGATCAGGGAATGCGCTGCCAATCAGCCCGCCGATGCTGAGCATTTGCTTATCCCCGCTAGCGCCACACAGGCGCGCAATCCGCTGCGCCAGCATGCGGGCGGCATCTGCCTTTGCTCCGTGTTCACGAACGAAGCGTTCGAAGCGGGTCTCAATATCCTCACCCTGCCCGCCTAGACCGCGTTCCTGCAACAGGACTGCCAACATCGCCGCATCCTCCGCCTGTCCGCTCTGCGCTGCTAAGGCAACCATATGGGCTAGGTTAGGCGGCAAGGGTAAATTAGCCAACATAGTGCCATGCGAGGTGATGTGTCCGTGCGCATCCAGCGCATCCACCGACATTAACAATTTGCGGGCTTGCTGCACGGCGGCGGCGGGCGGAAGGTCAAGCCAGCGCAGCTTTGCAGGGTCATTCTCGCCCCATCGCGCGCAATCCAGCAATAATGGCGCCAGATCGCTTTCCAGTATTTCGGGTGGGTCGAACGGGGGCAAGCCTCCATTCCCCGCTTCCTCCCACAGCCGATAGGCAATCCCCGCCTGTTGCCGCGCAGCGCGCCCGGCCCTCTGCATGGCGGCAGAAAGGCTCGCCCGCTCCGTCACAAGGCGTGAAACACCGGCCGCCTGGTCAAAGCGTGCGCGCCGCGCAAGACCGCTGTCAATGACCACGCGCACACCATCTATGGTCAGGCTGGTTTCGGCAATGTTCGTGGCGAATATGACCTTGCGCCGCCCCGCAACATCGCGCCAGACGGCAAGCCGCTGCGCCGCCAGGTCAATCTGCCCATGCAGTTTGTGCACAACGATATCATCGCCGCAGGCCCCTAAGGCGTCAAATGCACGGTCAATCTCGCGCACGCCAGGCAGGAACACCAACAGGTCACCCTGCTGCTCCGACAGCGCTTGGCGCACCGTGCGCACGATATCGATTTCAATGGTCTGTTCGGTCCGGCGACCAACATAAAGATATTCCAGAGGCCATCTTTTGCCTTCGCTTTCCAAAACGGGCGCATCGTCCATCAACTTCGAAAAGCGTGCACCGTCCAACGTAGCAGACATCGCCAACAAACGCAGATCGGGCCGGAATGCAGCTTGGGCCTCAAGCGCGAGCGCGAGGCCAAAATCGCTGTCGATACTGCGTTCGTGGACTTCGTCAAACAGCACAGCAGAAACGCCTACAAGCTCAGGATCACTAATGATCCGGTTGCGGAATATCCCCTCAGTCATCACCAATATACGGGTTTTGGGACCGTGCTTGCTGTCCAGCCGCGTCGCGTAACCAACCCGTCCGCCGACCGTTTCGCCTAAATTTTCGGATATGCGTTCCGCCGCCATCCGCGCGGCCAAACGGCGCGGTGACAGCAACAGGATTTGACCATCGCAATAGGGCTCATCCAATAAGGCTGGAGCCACCATCGTGGTTTTGCCCGCACCCGGCGGCGCGATAAGAACGGCGTTGGGAACGGTCCGTAACGACCCCAGCAGATCTGGCAGCACCGCCAAGACGGGAAATGCATTGTCGGCCATATCAGCGGACGGCACCGCCTTATCCGTCAATATGCGCGGGCTATTGCGAATTCGACCGCCTCTGTCAGCGCCGATTTTGCTTCGCCCGTCGGGAAATGCGCAATCGCGTCAATGGCCCGCTGCCCATAATGCCGCGCGCGATCCAAGGTGTCGTCAATGGCGCGGTGAGCCCGCAGCAAATGGCGCGCATGTGCCAAGTCGGCATCACTAATGCGGTTACCAAGCATCGCGTCGCGCCAAAATTTCTGCTCTTCGGCGCTGCCACGACAATGCGCAAGAATGACAGGAAGCGTGACCTTGCCATCGCGGAAATCGTCACCGCTGTCCTTGCCCATTGTTGCACCGTCGGACACATAGTCGATCGCGTCATCAACAAGCTGGAACGCAATGCCAAGATTTCGGCCATAGGCGTCAAGCGACAATTCCTGCGCGTCACCGCTTTCGGCAACGACTGCAGCAATTCGGCACGCCGCCGCAAACAAAGCCGCCGTTTTCGATCCGATGATTTCGAGATATTTTTCCTCAGTCGTCGAAATCTGCCGTTGCGCGGTCAATTGGTGGACTTCACCTTCTGCAATAACGGCCGATGCATTGGACAGGATTTTAAGTACCTTAAGTGAGCCGTCCTCAACCATCAGCTCAAACGACCGGCTGAATAGAAAGTCGCCGACAAGCACAGCGGCCGGATTCCCGAATATCAAATTAGCCGCGGTCTTGCCGCGCCGCATATCGCTTCCATCTACAACATCATCATGCAGCAAAGTCGCAGTGTGAATGAACTCCACCGCCGCCGCCAGCTTATGATGGCGGTCGCCAGGATAATTTAAGAGCTGCGCGCACGCCAAGGTGAGCATAGGCCGCATACGTTTCCCGCCGCCTGCGATCAAATGGCCAGCCAATTCCGGAATCAGCGGGATTTCCGACTGCATGCGGTCAAGAATCACCGCGTTGACCTTGTTCATTCCTGGTGCGACCAGTTTAAGAATTGGGTCAAGCGATGGGACCTGATGTCCGCCGATTTTATGGATGGTTGCCGTCATAACGTCACCGCTCTGACGTCAGCGTCGTCGCATGGCAAGTGCAAATGGCGCATTTTCCCTTGTCCCTTGCGGTCAATGTCGGCACAGAATGACAATATGAACGACGCAGATACCTTATCCCACTTTCGCAACAGCATCGATAACATTGATGCTGCGCTGGTTTTCATGCTCGCAGAGCGTTTCAAGATAACGCAGGCCGTGGGCGAATTTAAGGCAAGGTCGTCGCTGCCACCAGCTGATCCGGCGCGGGAGGAGAAGCAGATTGAACGGCTGCGGCAATTGGCCCGCGATGCCAAGCTTGATCCTGACTTTACAGAGAAATTCTTGCGCTTCATTATTGACGAAGTGATCCGCCATCATCAGCAAATCCGCGACGGCAAGTAATCAGCCCAGCGCTTTCGGTAAGCGCAGCCTGACCAAAAGCCCGCCAAGATCTTCGCTTTCCTCCAACGCGACAGTCCCGCCATAGATTTCGACAACGTCGCGGACAATGGCAAGGCCGAGCCCAGTTCCCGGCTTGCCAGTGTCAAGCCGCGCGCCGCGGTCAAACAACCGTTCGCGTTCGCTTTCGGGAATGCCAGTGCCGTCATCCTCAACGATGATTTCCACAAAGTCGCCCGCTTCTTCTACCGTCACAAAGACGCTTCCGCCGCCATATTTGGCTGCGTTTTCGATTAGGTTGCCAAGCATTTCATCAAGATCCTGACGCTCAACGCGCGCCGAGATTTCCTGATCGCCGGCCATATCAAGGCGGATATGCGCGTAAAGGCGTCCAACGGCGCGTTCTACAGATTCAAGGCTGCCCCAGACCTGCGCGCGGCTATGGCTATGCCCCCGGCGGCCCACGGCGCGGGCGCGGGCAAGGTGATGATCAACCTGACGCCGCATGGTCGTGGCCTCGCGGATGACAGTTTCCGACAGATCAGGTGACAGCGCCGTGGCGCTGTTCATGATTACGGTCAACGGCGTCTTCAGTGCATGGGCAAGGTTTCCAGCATGCCGACGCGATTCTTCTGCCTGTTTTTCATTATGATCGAGCAACGCGTTTAGCTCGTTCACCATCGGCATCACTTCGTCAGGCAACGCATCGGTGACACGGCTTTCCTTTCCATTGCGCATCTCGGCAATTGCCATCCGTACCGCGCGCAGCGGCCAAAGACCATAAAATGTCTGCAATGCCGCCAATACAATTAGACCAAGGGCCAGCAGCAGAAAGCTGGTAATAAGAACGGACCGCAATTCCCGGATCTGGCCGTCTAGGCTATCGCGGCTTTGGGCCACCATGAATATCCAGGCGACGTTGGAGTCCGGCAGCTTAATGGCGCGCTCTGCGATGCGCAGTGGTTCGTCAGGAAATTCAAGACTGTTGCGGAAATGCACGGCCTGGTCATTATGATCGACGGGCGGCCTCAGCTCGCGGTCCCACAACGAACGGGACGGGAATGGCATCGCACCCTTCCCCGTGATTTGCCAATAAAGGCCGCTGTTTGGCTCAAGGAAGCGCTGGTCGCCAAGTGGTCGGTTCATGCGGATTTCGCCATCGGGACCAATTTCGGCCGAAGCAATCATTGCGGTCAGGACATATTCGAGTTGATTGTCGAAATTTTGTTCGACTGAATTGACCAATACGCGGTCAAGCGCTGCACCACCGCCAATCAGCAATATCGTAATCCACGCCGCCGCCGTCAAGATCATCCGGCGCGTGAGCGACCCCGTGCTTTGAAACTGGCTACGCCATGTTGGCGGGTCGGCTTGATCAGCGGCTATGACGACTTGAGAGTTCAGCTAACGGGTTCCTCAAGGCTGTAACCAAGGCCCCTGATAGTCGAAATAACGTCCTGCCCCAGCTTCTTACGGATGCGTGTTACAAACACCTCAATAGTGTTGGAATCGCGATCAAAATCCTGATCATAAATATGCTCAATCAACTCGGTCCGCGACACTACCTTGCCCTTGTGGTGCATAAGGTACGACAGCAATTTATACTCCTGCGCCGTCAACTTGACGGGCTGCCCATCCAGTGTCACGCGCCCTGACCGCGTATCTAGCCGAACGTCGCCGACGCTGAGTTCGCTCGACGCATTGCCCGATGCACGGCGAATGAGCGCGCGCAACCGAGCAATCAGCTCCTCTGTCCGGAACGGCTTTGCCAAATAATCATCGGCGCCTGCATCAAGGCCAGCGACCTTATCTGACCAGCTATCACGCGCCGTGAGGACCAATACCGGGAATTTCCGTCCTTCCTTGCGCCACCGGTTGAGAACAGTCAGTCCATCAATCTCCGGCAAACCAAGGTCAAGAATGACGGCGTCATAATTTTCGGTCGAGCCCATATAGTGGCCGTCCTCACCATCAACCGAAAGGTCAACGGCATAGCCGGCCCCTTCAAGTGTCGACTTGAGCTGCTTGCCCAAGGTGGGTTCGTCTTCCACGATCAAAATGCGCATGCTGTCCCCTTACATTGTAAAAATGTCTTTCGGAACGTGGCTAACAGATGAGCCCGTTGCCAAAAATTCCTATCCGCGTTGGCGTATTATGTTCCCCGTTCGGGCATCAACGTCGACGAAGATGACCCGGCTGCCGTTGATAAACTTCAATCGATATACCTGCGCAGCCGGATCATATTCAGGCCCGAGATACTGCATTCCACGCATCCTTGGCACAATGATCGCCTCAATTTCGGGAAGACGTTTTATCTTCCCAGCAACCATATCCTGGCGCGCATCGTCCTGTTCGCCACGACGCGCCTCCAATGGAATGGCCGTGAGTAACGCGAATGCGGAAAAAACAATAAAGACTGAGTTTCGTAACAACATGCCGACGCGATACCCCCATCGCATTGAACCCAAAATGAATGGAGCATCACGCCCTTTGTTCAATAAGATTCTCCATATCGCTTATTTCACCATTTCGAAAGTGAATGACATATTTGCCCCGATGTTTAATTCGCCTGGCGAAATCGGCGTGGATTTTTCCGACGCATCCATAGTACGCATGACCATCGGACCCGAGACATAACTGCGGCCATAATCGCTCTCTTCAACCCGCAAAACACGCACGTTGGTATAGCCGGCCTTTTGCGCCAGCTCGCGCGCACGGCTCATCGCCGCGGACCAAACCTTGTCGCGTGCGGCCGCTTGAAATACGATGTCGTCATCAATGCCAAAGGTGGGTCCATTGAAATTGGTCGCGCCGTCAACGGCAAGTGCATCAAGAAATGCGCCAAGCTTTTTCAAATCGCGCAGTTTTGCATTCACCATGTTTGACGCCTGATAGCCTTTGAAGATCTGCTGCCCGTCGCGATAGTCAAATTGCTGGTTCAGGTTGATCTGTGTCGTCTGGATGTCTTTTTCAGCAATGCCCAACTTCTGTAGCCGCGCAACGACCGTCGCCATCTGAATATTGTTGGCGCGTACAGCCTCAGTTGCAGTGGGTGCCAGATTTTGGACACCAGTAGTGAATGTCGCGATATCTGGACGGGCTTGAACAGTTTCGGAAATGTTGAGGTCAATGACCGGATTTGCCGTTGTGATGTTGACCTGGGTCGCCGTCGCTCTGCTCGCGGTCATGACGCCTGTTGCCAACAAAACCGTAATAATCAATTTACGCATATGGAACTCCCGTTTTGTGCCAACAGTTTATTTGGCTGTTCGGCGTGCCCATTCAATATAGGCATTGCGAAGCTGAACGGTTGCCGAACCGGGTTTGCCATCACCAATCGCGTACCCGTTAATCCGAACCACTGGCATTACAAAACCTGAGGCCGATGAAACAAATGCCTCCGCCGCTTGTTCCGCTTCGCTGACTGAAAACGGCCTTTCTTCTATACGTTGCACCACAAGAGGCAGCACCGCCGCGCGGGTAATACCATGCAGAATCTCGCGATTGAGCGGATGGGTAATCAGTACGCCGTCACGCGTAATGATATGCGCATTTTGCGCGCTGCCTTCGGTAATCCAGCCATCGCGCTCCATCCACGCATCATCAGCGCCCTGCGCGATTGCCACATTCTTCATCAGCGAAGCGTACAACAACTGCGTCGTTTTGATATCCGCCCTGCCCCAACGCAAATCTGGCACTGTCACTACGCTTAACCCGCGCTCTGCAACTGGATTATCCACAAGCGTCCGCGATTGGGTGAAGGCCAGAACCGTTGGGGGCATGTCGGCGGGCGGGAACACAAAGTCACGGTCGTCGGGCGTGCCGCGCGTGACCTGCCAATAAATCATGCCCTCTTCAACAGCGTTACGCGAAACCAGTTCTCGGCAGATGCCCAGCCAAGCGTGCGCGTCCGGCGCGCCTTCAATTCCAATTTCGCTCAGCGAGCGGGCGAGGCGTCGCACATGGCCTTCAAAATCGACAAGTTTGCGGTCTAGGACAGACACAACCTCGTAGACTGAGTCCGAAAACAGAAAGCCGCGGTCGAAGACGGACACTTTGCCTTCGGTTTCCGGAATATAATGCCCGTTGAGATAAATTATGCGCGTCATGTGATTACCTTGCCTAAGCGCGCCAATTTGCGTTGAGGCGCTTCCCTTGGCCTCAAATGCACGAAGTAAGATGCTGAAACAAGTTCAGCATGATGATGCTTTAAATAACAAAGTCTCATCGCCTCAAAAGCTACCCCATCACCCTGAACTTGCTTCAGCGTCTTAATTTCCACCGTGACGGTTGCATTACAGCCCCTTGCGCCCTACCGCCCGTGACCATGTCAGCACCCCCCATTTTCGCATTTGAAAGTCTCGCGCTACAACAGGGTGGCGGATGGCTGTTTCAGGATATCGACTTATTCATCGGCGCGCGCGACCGACTAGCGCTTATTGGCCGCAATGGTGCAGGCAAAACGACGTTGATGAAACTGGTGGCTGGCACGGTCGAGGCCGATAAGGGCAACCGTGTTGTTGTGCCCGGCACCAACATCGTGATGTTGGAGCAGGACCCCGATGTCAGCTCCTTTGCACGGCTCGTTGATTTTGCCATTCATGGCGAAAAAGGGCCGCCCGAATATGCGGTGCGCGCCATTGCCGACCAATTGGGTATCAATTTGGACCGTGAGGCCAAAACCGCAAGCGGCGGCGAAAAACGCCGCGCCGCGATTTGCCGTGCACTGGCGAGTGAGCCTGACCTGTTGCTTCTGGATGAACCGACGAACCATCTTGATTTGGCTGCGATTGAATGGCTGGAAGAATGGCTCACACGCTATCGCGGCGCATTCATGGTCATCAGCCATGACCGGACGTTTTTGACGCGATTGACGCGGCAGACCTTCTGGCTGGATCGCGGCCTGCTGCGCCGCAACGAAATCGGCTTTGGCGGATATGATGCTTGGACCGAGCGTGTTTTTGCCGAAGATGCGCGCAACGCAGACCGCCTCGACGCAAAACTAAAAATCGAGGCGCATTGGCTTGAACGTGGCGTGACTGCGCGGCGTAAGCGCAACCAAGGTCGATTGGCCAAGCTGTGGGAAATGCGCGCTGCGCGTGCCGCGATGATTAGCCCACAAGGCACAGCCAAGCTCGCGGCGTCAAGCGATGACAGCAAAACAAAAACCGTCATCAGCGCGCAAAATGTCTGCAAAAGCTTCGGTGACCGCACGATCATCAAGGATTTTACGCTGCGCATTCAACGCGGCGACCGGATCGGTATTGTGGGCGCCAATGGTACCGGCAAGACGACCCTAATCCGCATGTTAACTGGCGAGGCGGAACCAGATACCGGCAGCATCACACTCTCGCCAACGCTGACAGGCATCGTCATCGACCAACAACGCAAATTGCTCACACCTGAAAAGCGGGTGCGCGATGTGTTGGCAGAGGGCAGCGACTGGATCGATGTGCGCGGGGTGCGCAAGCATGTGCAAGGCTATCTTAAGGAGTTCCTGTTCGACCCCGCACTTATAGAGGCGCGGATCGGGTCCTTATCCGGCGGCGAGCAATCGCGCATCCTGCTTGCCCGCGAATTTGCGCGTGAGGCCAATCTGCTGGTGCTGGATGAGCCGACCAACGATCTCGATCTGGAAACGCTTGATCTACTGCAAGAGGTTATCGCCGATTATGACGGAACGGTTTTGATCGTCAGCCATGATCGCGACTTTCTCGACCGGACCGTGACATTGACGCTCGGGCTGGATGGTTCGGGGCATGTCGATATCATCGCAGGCGGATATGCCGATTGGGAAGAAAAACGCGATAAACGCGACACGCCCTCCGTCAAAAAGGTGGAAAAAGGCGTTTCGGTTGCACCATCTGCGGTGGCCCCCTCTGCAGCCAAGAAGGTCAAGCTAACTTACAAAGACCAACGCGATTATGACTTGCTGCCGAAGCGCATTTCCGAAATCGACGCCGAAATTGCTGCTGCCGAAAAGGAAATGAGCGACCCGGCTTTATACTTGCAAAAGCCAGCCCGCTTTGCCGAACTCACCGCCAAAACCGAAAGTCTGCGTACCGAAAAGGATGCGGCTGAGGAACGCTGGTTGGAGCTGGCCATGATGGTTGAAGAATCGGCGTCCTAACCGGGAATACGGTAATAAGCCGCGAGCCGGTCCAGTGCGATTTTTAAGACCAGTTTTCCTGAACGCACGGGCCATGACATCTCGCGTTCGGCAATCGGCACGCTTTCGCCAACACAAATGACGCGCCATGCAATATCTGACAGATCGGGACCAAGCGCCGTCAAAGCCTTATCGAAGCGGGCCTTTGCGCTCATCATCCGTTCGGTGCGGTTTAAGCCTGATGGTGCGCTACGTTTTTGCCGGCTGCGCGGAATATTCTCCCACGACATGGTAACATGTGGCGCAAGCGCCGCTGCCTCATAATCCCCCCGCAAGGTTTCGCCCGCCAACATCTGCCGGTTGGACAAATGGCCGCGCGCGTGCAGCCAGGACAAGGGCGATTCAGACAGGTTTATGGTGACGGTACGGTGGGCTATGCTTTCACCATTTTCGGCCACGGCATGCTCCACCAACATACGCGGATCATGGAATTTACGTTTGGAAAGCGACTTGGCTGGCATGGGCATTCTCCTGTGGCTACGCGAATCACCCTTGCCATGTGGTAAATATTGTAGGAAAGAAAAAACCTATTTGGTGAAGGAGTAATTCATGCAAAGTCGAATTCGCGATGTACGAAGGGCCAAAGGCCTCACGCTTGCAGATGTGGCTATGCGCTGTAATCCGCCGACGACTGCGCAGAC
>CAIJLW010000045.1 GCA_903821685.1 uncultured Sphingomonadales bacterium
ACGCAGTTCAAATATCTGCCAAAGGCACCGCTTGAGATTAAACCCTATGAAGAATTCCGCGAAAAATATGAAGCGGGCGGCAGCTATCAGCAAGGTACGCCGGACGGTTCGCGCCCTGGGACATTTTACTTCAACGCCTATGACCTTCCAAGCCGCACCACGCCGGGCATGACCACATTGTATTTGCATGAAGGCGCGCCGGGGCATCATTTCCAGATCAGCATCGCGCAGGAAAATGAGAAGCTGCCTGCTTTCATGCGTTTCGGCGGAAACACGGCCTATGTCGAAGGCTGGGCGCTTTATTCTGAAACCTTGGGTTATGAGATGGGGCTGTTTAAGGATCCCTATCAGCGCTTCGGCACATTGTCGGACGAAATGCTGCGCGCCATGCGCCTTGTGGTTGACACTGGTATCCACAGCAAGGGATGGACCCGCGAACAGGCCATCGAATATATGCTCGCCAATAGCGACATGGGCAAAACGGATGCCACGGCCGAAGTTGAGCGGTATATCGCCATTCCATCGCAAGCATTGGCCTATAAAATCGGCGCGCTTACGATTATGCGCCTGAAGGACAAAGCGAAGAAGGAACTGGGTAGCAAATTCGATGTCCGCGAATTCCATAACCAAGTTCTGAATACAGGGGCATTGCCGCTGACTGTGCTTGAAAAGAAAATCGACGATTGGATTGCAGCATCGAAGTAAGCGCATTCGCTTCCCGTTGAGATTGCTTGCCGGGAAGTTAGGGTCAGGACTTACTAAATACACCTTCGAGGCGTCAAAATGGCAAAGATATCGGAGGAAAATGTCCGCCGCGGGCAGTAATTCTGCCTGCAAGGATATTTGGCTTCGAGATTGAAGCCATTTTGGCGTCCTTCGAGGTTGAAGGTGTATTTAATAAGTCCTGACCCTACCCGCTTGATTGGTTCAACGCGTTGATATAGCGCCCGGTTAAGGGGAGTATATTTATGCCAAGTTTTGCCGCCAGCTTCGCTGGATTTATGTTGCGCACCACAGGCCATTATCGCCGGATGTTTACAGGTGGCCCGCAATTTCAGAAAAACATTTCTAAGGTCCGTTCGGGACCGCAGCCGTCACCATCTGTAACGGCCGGTCTCGACGTGCGGCAAAGCACGTTTCAGGGCCGACCTGTCTGGCATATAGCGCCTAAGGACCGCACACCAAGCGCGCATGTTCTGTTCTGGCATGGCGGCGGCTATGTCTATCCGGCAACCGACATCCATTGGAAATTTCTGTCCCGCATGGCGTCGCAATATGGCTGGTCGGTAACCGCGCCGCTTTATCCCCTCGCGCCCGAAAATGCCGCCGCGCATATCACATCTTGGGCCAATGATTATTACGCCGCTTACAGGGATGAGATCGGCCATAAGCCTTTTGTCATGGGTGGCGATTCCGCGGGCGGCGGCCTGACCGCAGCATTGGCGCAAATGGCACGCGATGCGGCGCAGCCCTTGCCTGCTGCCCTGTTGCTCATTTGCCCTTGGCTCAATTTGGATCCGGCCCATCCTGACCAGTTGAAAACGGAACCGCGCGACGGGATATTGACCATCAGCGGTATTTCCGAAGGCGGCACGCTGTACGCCGGCGACTTGCCGCGCACGGACCCACGGTGCAGCCCGATCTTTGGCAATTGGGATGGCTTACCCTCCATTTTGGCCTTCGCCGGCGGCGACGATATCTTGGTAACAGACTCGCGCGCACTAAAAGCCAAGCTGCCTTCGGTGGAGGTCACGGAGCTTTCGGGTATGATGCACGACTGGCCGATCTTTAGCTTCAGCGAGTCGCGCAAGGCCCAAGCGCAGATGGCTGACTTCGTTGCACGGGCAGTGGCATAGCGCGTTTGCGGGCCCCCGCATCGCGCGCTATGTTGCCCAGATGAAAAGTGACGCATCATGCCGGCTGTGAAGGCAGCCAACCCGCGCGAAGTTTTCGCCGCAGAGGATTGGCGCGCAATCACCACACTGTCGCGTTGGCGTGGGATATCGCTTGTGCTGCATGGCTGGATGGTTGTTGCGCTTGCCACCTTTGGCGGCGCGGCTGCATGGGCCTATGACTGGCGCGCTGGTCTTTTGGTGACGCCCTTTGTGCTGGCGATCTTGGGCGGCCGGCAATTGGGGCTTTCGATCCTGATGCATGACGGCGCGCATGGTCTGCTGCACCCCGACCGCAAGACCAACAACTGGCTTGGCCAATGGCCAACAGGCGCGGCAACGGGAAGCGATTTGCATGCTTATCGCGCTTATCATCTGACGCACCACAAATTCACCCAGCAGGCCGAGGACCCCGACCTCGCTTTATCCGCGCCCTTCCCGACCAGCCGCGACAGCCTGCGCCGCAAGTTCATCCGTGATTTGACCGGGCAGACTTTTTACAAGCAACGCCGCGCGCAATTCGCGGTGGCCTTGCGCGGTGCGCAATTTATGCTGACCTTCGAAAGCGGCGACGGCAAGGCAGATACCCATGCTGGGCGCGCGCTCAATATGCAGAACCGGACCGAGCTTAACGCACCTGTCGCCAATGTCCAAGGCGCAAAGACGACCGCGCGCACAGTGGGGCGGTTTCTGCTCGTGCAGATAATCTTGCTGGCGATATCTTTGCTCGTCTGGGGCTGGACGCCATTTTTGCTTTGGCTCACCGCCCTCGCCACGACGTTTCAATTGTTCCTGCGTATCCGAAACATCGCGGAGCATGCCTGCACGCCAACGGGTAGCGGGGATCCGTTCACCCATGCACGGACCACGCAAGCAGGAGCCATCGCGCGCATGACGGTCGCGCCTTATTGGGTCAATTATCACAGCGAACATCATCTGTTCATGGGCGTGCCCTGCTATAATTTAGCAGCGACGCACCGCTTGCTCGGCACTGGCGGCTTTTATCCTCGGATGACAGTCTCACCCAATTACCGCGATGTCCTCGCACAGGTTGTGCGTTGAATTACAGCCAGCCTGATCGTTTGAATTTCACATATAATGTCAGGCAAATACTCGCCATGACACCGACGATAAGAAAATAGCCATATTCCCAATTCAGCTCAGGCATATGTGCGAAGTTCATGCCATAAATACCCGCAATCGCGGTCGGCACGGCAAGGATCGCGGCCCAAGCAGCCAACTGGCGGGTAATTGCCCCCTGCCGTTGTTGCTCCAACAGCCCGCTGGTTTCGATGACGGAGGTAAGCGTATCACGCAGCCCCTCAACGCGGTAAACCAAGCGCCGAATATGGTCGAGCAGGTCGCGCATATAAGGATAAATGTTCGCGTCCACCTGCGGCAGTTCAAGGTTGATAAAGCGGCTGGCCAAATCTTCGGTTGGTCCCAATATCCGTTGCAAACGGAACAGCTCGCGGCGCAGCATGAATATACGGCTGGTTTCGGCGGAACGCAGAAAATTGTCGATCGCGCGCTCTTCCATGACGAGCACCTTTTCCTCCATCACATCGACCAAGTCACCATAGCCATCAACGATGAAGTCCAAAATGGCGTGGAGGACGTAATCCGCGCCCTGCCGCAACAACCACGGCGTTGCCTCAAGCTGATCCCGAACGGGACTGTGTGACCGCTCCGACCCATGGCGCACGGTAATGATAAACTGCCGTCCCATGAATATGGCAGTGTTGCCGTAGATAATCTTGTCACCCGCCAATTGCGGTGTACGGATTACCAGAAAAAGATGATCTCCATATACGTCAACTTTCGGCAAATGCTTAGGATCAAGCGCGTCTTCGACCGCCAAAGGGTGAAGGCCAAAATGGTCCTGCACCCGCTTAAGCGCGATATCATCGGGTTCGTGCAACCCGATCCAGATAAAATCATTGGGCCGCGTGATGTGCGGTATCGGCTTGCTTAGGTCGATTTCCTGCGCGGCCTTACCATCGTGATAGAGGCGCGCGGCAACGGTTGTCATGCAAGCGCCTCTGCAATGAGTTGGCGGCTGTTGGCCAAGCCATAAAGCGCGATGAAGCTGCCCATGCGCGGGCCAGCGCTTGAGCCCAAAAGCGTTTCGTACAAGGCCTTGAACCAATCGCGCAGATTTTCAAATCCGCCCTCTTTGCCGATTTCATAGACGATGTTTTGAATATCTTCCGCCGTTGCGTCGGCTGGCAATGCGGCAAGCCGCGCATCCAACGTCTGCAAGGCTGCAATCTCAACGCCCTCAGGCTTGCGCTTTTGCAAGGTCGGCGCAACGAAGTCCCGGTTATAGGCCAAAGCGATTGGAATAAGTTCCGCAAGTTCAGGCGCATTTTCCGGTGAGACATTATGGGCATAATTGCCAAGATAGGCCCAAACCTGTTCTTCGGTCGCGCCTGCGCCCATCACGCCAACAAGGTTCAGCAACAGGCCGAATGTGACCGGTGGCTGCCCGCTTGGGACTTTACCATTGTGGACATGGTGCACGGGGTTGCCCAACCGCTTTTCAACCGGCTGTTCATGCCATTGCGCGCGGAACTGGAAATATTCGTCCACCGCTTTGGGGACTACGCCCAAATGCAATTGCTTTGCGCTTTTGGGTTCGCGAAAGGCGTAAAAGGCAACGCTGTTTTCGGTGCCATATTTCAGCCAGTCTTCAAGTGCGAGGCCATTGCCCTTGGACTTGGAAATCTTCTCGCCTTTTTCGTCGAGAAACATTTCGTAAATCAAGCTTTCAGGCGGGCGTCCGCCAAGAACACGCGCAATCTTACCCGACTGTACGCCGCTGTCGGTTAGGTCCTTGCCATACATTTCATAATCGACGCCCAATGCGACCCAGCGCATCGCCCAATCGACCTTCCACTGCAGCTTTGACTTGCCGCCCAAGACGGACTGCGTCACCATGTCGCCATCGTCGTCAAAGCGGACAAGTCCAGCTTCGGCATCGACAACTTCAACCGGCACCTGAAGCACAATGCCGGTCTTTTCGCTGATCGGTAAAATGGGCGAATAGGTGGCCGCGCGTTCTTTG
>CAIJLW010000046.1 GCA_903821685.1 uncultured Sphingomonadales bacterium
TGGCCTTAGCAGTTCTCGGGCTGGTTGCTTTCATCGGCACTATGTCTCCGTTGGGCCACTAAATCCTGCCAATTACGGTTACCAAAACGAGGGGTAGAAGATTATGAAAATCCAACATGCTTCAGCGTTGCGAACAGCACGCCTTCTGGGATTAGCCCTGACCCCATTAATGTTGGCAGTTGTTCATCCTGAAGCTCATGCAATGTCATCAGCGACTAACCCGTCACTCCAATCGGATACTGCCAATTTCGATACGCCAACTGACGTTGTAAATGCGTTCCATGCGGCGCTGAAGCGCGACGACGCCACTGCGGCGCTCAACCTAATGGCTGAAGATGTCGTCATTTTTGAGTCCGGCGGGGTCGAACGAAATCGTGCCGAATATGAAACCCACCATCTCAAGTCCGACGCGGCCTTCAGTGCAGCGACAACGAGAACGCCCGTCAGCCAAACGATCGCTTCCGACGGAAACCTCTCATCCGTTATGAGCGTTGAGTTCGTAAAAGGAACCTTCCGTGATCGCCCGGTTAATAGTCGATCGGTTGAAACGATGGTGCTGCGCAAAACCGAAGGGCGATGGCGCATAATTCATATTCACTGGTCATCATCAGCCATTCAGAGCAAGTAATGTCGAAGACTTCGGGGAATATAATCATCCCAAAAGGCCAGGTTATTTGCGGCCGTTCTGCTTTGCGCCCAAATGCAGACGTTAGGCTACCGACTAACGTATCCTTACAGCCGCCACTGATGTGGCCAGTGGCAAGGATAGCCCTCTGCGTGAATAACATCTCAATTTAGAAACTGATTATGCCTGCAAACTCTCTTCGTTTCTTACACCAGATTTGCAGTTTGCATGGTTGCCGGTTCGCCCACCGATCTTTTTTCACGACCGTGGATTAGCCGGTAGAGCGCAGGCAGCACGATCAGTGTCAGAATCGTCGAAGAGATAATCCCGCCAATCACGACGCTGGCTAGCGGTCGTTGCACTTCTGACCCTGCGCCTACATTGAGCGCCATCGGGACGAAGCCCAATGAAGCGACTAATGCTGTCATCAAAACCGGACGCAGCCGTGTCAGCGCGCCTTCACGGATTGCAGCATCAAGATCCATCCCGCGTTCCCGCAAATCCTTAATAAATGACAGCATGACAACGCCATTCAACACAGCAACGCCAGACAGTGCAATAAACCCGACGCCTGCGGAGATCGACATCGGAATGTCGCGTAGCGCCAAAGCTGCAACGCCGCCGGTGAGTGCGAGCGGAACGCCCGAGAATACGGTGGCAGCGTCTTTGGCTGAGCCGAACAGCGTGAACAGCAACCCGAAAATCAAAAGCAATGCGAGCGGCACGACAATCTGGAGCCGCGTAGCCGCCGACTGCAATTGTTCAAACGTCCCGCCATATTCGACATAATACCCCTCGGGGAGTGTTACCTCGGCGTCAATCTTGGTCCGCAGCTCAGCGATGAACGATCCCAAATCGCGGCCTCTTACGTTTGCAGTGATAACTGCGCGGCGTTTGCCATTTTCGCGGCTGATCTGGTTAGGGCCGACCGAAAGCTCTATGTCGGCGACTTGCCCGAGCGGCACGAAACCCGCCGCGCCGTTGCCGCCAATGGGGATTGGCAGACTGCCAAGCGCATCGACGTTGGTGCGTAGCTCTTCAGGAAGCCGGACGACGACATCGAAGCGTCGGTCGCTCTCGAATACTTGTCCCGCCGCACGTCCGCCGGTTGCGGTCGCGACTGCGTCCTGCACGTCGCTCATGTTGATGCTATAGCGTGCGAGCATGTCACGTTTGGGGGTCACGGCAAGTACGGGCAGGCCCGTCACTTGCTCGATCTTGACATCCTCGGCACCGGAAACCGAAGCGACGACTTCTTCCACCGCGCCGCCGCTTTCGAGCAACTGGTCCAGGTCGTCGCCGAACAGCTTGACCGCAACGTCGGAACGGACGCCTGCAATCAGCTCGTTCATCCGCATTTGCACCGGCTGGGTGAACTCATAATTGTTGCCGGGGATTTCCGAGACAGCTTTGTTCAGTTCAGCGACAAGCTGCTCACGCGGTTTGCGCGGATCAGGCCAGTCTTTGCGGTCTTTCAGCATGATAAAGTTATCCGCAACCGAAGGCGGCATCGGATCGGTTGCAACATCGGCTGTGCCGATCTTGGCAAACACCCGTTCAACCTCTGGAAATTTGCGGATGCGTTCTTCGAGCGCACGTTGCATGTCAATCGCTTGGCTAAGGCTCGTGCCGGGAATGCGTAGCGCGTGCATCGCAATATCGCCTTCGTCGAGATTGGGAATGAACTCCGAACCTAATCGGGTGGCGCCTACGCCCGCAAGCAAGACAAGCGCCACAGCGCCGCCGATAATCAGCTTGCCTCGCTTCATAGTGGCATCGAGCAACGGGGCATATTGGCGATTGAGCCAACTCATCACACGGTTTTCTTTTTCCTCAACGCGGCCCGTCACCAACTGCGCGATAGCGGCGGGAACGAGGGTCAGCGCGAGAAGCAACGCTGCGGTCAGTGCCATGACGACCGTGATCGCCATCGGATGGAAGGTTTTGCCTTCGATTCCCGTTAGTGCAAAGATCGGCAGATAGACGACAGTGATGATGATAACGCCGAAAATGCTTGGCTTCATCACCTCGGTACTAGCGCTTGCGACCAACCCAAAGCGTTCATCGCGGTCCAGCAAGCGGCCAAGCCGATGCTGCGCCTCGCCCAAGCGGCGTAAGCAATTCTCGACAATGATGACTGCGCCATCGACAATCAAACCGAAGTCCAGTGCTCCCAGACTCATCAAATTTGCCGAGGTCCGCGTCTGCACCATGCCGGTCAGCGTCATCAGCATAGCAACAGGGATAACCGCCGCCGTGATAAGGGCAGCGCGGATATTCCCTAAAAGAAGGAACAGCACGACAACAACGAGTAACGCACCTTCGGCGAGGTTTTTCTCAACTGTCGCAATGGTACGGTCGACCAATTCGGTGCGGTCGTAGAGCGGGTGCGCGACTACGCCCGCTGGTAGCGATTTTGTCGCCTGTTTGAGTCGCTCGGCTGCGGCTTGCGCCACCACACGCGGATTTTCACCAGTGAGCATGAATATCGTGCCAAGCACGATCTCACGGCCATTTTCGGTCGCCGCTCCTGTGCGTAGCTCGGAGCCGATAACGACCTCGGCGACATCGCCGATGCGGATCGGGACACCGCCGCGCGTCGCAACTATGATCTGCGACAAATCAGCTTCGTCCTTTGCCTGACCCGGCACTCGGATCAGTATCTGTTCGCCTGCACGCTCGACGTAGCCTGCACCCTTGTTGGCGTTGTTGGCTTCCAGCGCCTCGACAATATCCGTCAGCGATAATTTGAGTGAAGCGAGCTGCTGCGGGTTGGGTGTCACATGATATTGGCGCGCATAGCCGCCGATGGTGTTGACCTCGGCAACCCCGGGGATTGTCCGCATCTGCGGCCGCACAACCCAATCGGAAAGCGTGCGTAAATCGCTTGGGGTATATTCTGAACCATCGGGTTTGCGCGCGCCGGGCTTCGGCTCGACGGCATACATGAAAATCTCACCAAGGCCTGTTGCAAGAGGACCAAGCTGCGGCTCAATCCCCGGCGGTAGTTGCGACTTCGCCGACTGGATCCGCTCATTGACGAGCTGGCGCGCGAAGTAGGTGTCGGTGCCGTCTTCGAATACGACAGTTACTTGACTCAATCCGTAGCGTGAGATTGATCGCGTATAGGCAAGTTTCGGGATACCAGAGATTGCGGTTTCGATGGGAAAGGTAATGCGCTGTTCGGCTTCGAGCGGTGAAAAGCCCTCCGCCTCGGTGTTGATCTGCACCTGAACATTGGTGATGTCCGGTACAGCGTCGATAGGGAGCTTGGTCGCGCTATAGACGCCGAGCGCGCAAAGCAGCGCGACGACAGCAAGCACGAACCAGCGCTGGCGGATGGAAAAGCCGATGATACGGGCAAGCATGTCAGTTATCCCCGATCAATGGTCATGGCTCGCGCCCGACTTTTCGATGTCGGCGCGAATGAGAAAGGCTCCCTTAGCGGCATAAGGCGTACCGGGCTTGATGCCCGAAAGCACCTCGGTCCATTCAGGCGACTTCCGCCCGAGTTCCAGCATGCGGACCTCGTAATCCTGTCCATAATTGGCAAAGACCACCGTGAAGTCGCGGAAGCGTTGCAAGGCTTCGGTGCGTACCGCCAACGGCACCTTAACCGCGTTGATCGTCACACGACCACGAAGCGCCATACCGGGACGCAACCGCCCACCTCGATTGGGGACCGACGCCCGCATAAGCGCCGTGCCTGCTTCGGCATTGCCGTCGGGCAGATATTGGCCGAGACGTGCCGCCGCGATTGCCGTGCCTTCCATCGTATCGATCTGCACCGCCATGCCGGGCTGGATCGCGCCCAAATCCTTAGGGAAAATATTGAACACGACCGTCGTCTGCGCAGGGTCAGTAATGACGTAGAGTGCGCGGTCAAAGGTCACATCGCCGGGGTTGCCATTGCGTTCGGCAACGACGCCGCTCACCGTCGAATAGACCGGATAGACCTGCAAGGACTCGCTCGACTCGATACGCGCGAGCAACTGGCCCCGCTTCACAGTGTCGCCGACCTGTTTTGTGACCGAGACAATCCGACCCGGAAACTGTCCGCGTATCTCCGATCGTGCGGTCGTCGCCAACTGGACTGTCCCATATAGCTCGCGCGTCTCACCGATCGTCGCAGGGCCGACAGTCTCAATCTCGATGCCACCGGCCTTGGCGGCATCAGCCGTAATCCGTGTGCGGCCTTCGGGGCTCGCATAACGCCAGACATGGCGTTTGCCGCCTTCGACCGCGACAACCTCGACATCGAAGCTGTGGGGTTCCTCGACCACGCCTTGGCCTGTCAGATAGTCCTTCTCGGCCTTGAACGGGAACGTATTGACCTCACCGCCCAGCCGCTTGAGCGTCACTGTCAATTGCACGGTCTTGGCATCGACTGGTTTGCCGTCCTTTGTCGGATAAACCCGGAACTGCGGCGGCACACCGTCCTCGAAGATGGTTATTTCAACCGCGAAGTCGCCATCTTTCAAAAGTCGGCCGTTGTGCGGCCCTTTCGCTGGTTCGCCTTCCTCGCCATGCTCCTCGGCGGGTTCGCTGCTGCTGTTACAGGCTGCCAAAGGTGCGATGATAAAAAGCGCTACGGCAAGCCGGGTGATGATTGTCTTTTTCATGGATTAGTCCCCCTGTCGGCAGCGGCGTCAAAGCGTCCGGTCAGCCGGTCTATTTCTGTTTGAAGATCACGGGTGCGAATAACGGCATCGAGCCATTCAGCCTGCGCCTCCACAATGGCATCAGCGGCACCCTGCATATCGCGGAACGTGAAGCCGCCGCGCGCATAGCCATCGCGCACTTGGCGGAGTGCCTTGGTCGTCTGCGGGTAAACCTCGCGGACGATGGCATCCGCACGCGCACGCGCAGCGTCGGCTTCCGCCCCAAGACTGGCCAGACGGCGTAGCCGGTCAAGCCGCTCAGCCTCGGCAGTCAGTTCGATGCGCAGTTTTTCGGCCTGCGCCTTGGCGATATTGCCCTGATTGCGGTCGAAGCGTCCCAAAGGAATCGTAACACCCGCAACCAGTGCCACATCATTGGTCCCGCGCAGGAATCGCGCCCCTCCATTGACAGTGTAATCCGGTCGCGCCCGCGTCTGTTCCACTGCCACTGCTGCCGACGCCCTCGCGACCTCGGACTGCGCAAGTTCCTCATCGGCAGTCGCAAGTTCACGCGCTGCTGGAATACCCGCTAAAACGTCACCGACCGTTTCGACATCCTCAGGCCGACCGTTCCAATACGCGGCAAGCGCCGCGCGCGCTCCCTGCTGGCGCGCCTGTGCCTCGGTCAGATTAAGCCGCGCTTGCGTTACCCGTGCCGATGCGCTCGTCTCGACGAACAGGGGGTCTTTATATCCGCGCACACGCCGCAAAGCCTCGCGCTGCATCTCGACTTCGACACCCAGCCGAGTTTCCGCGATCTCGACGACATAACCGGCGATCACAACGTCGAGAAACGCACGCTGGACAGCGCTGACAAGTTCAAGCCGCACTACCCGCAACGTTGCTTCGGCAACACCGATGTCGCGTTCTGAATAGGCGACACGCGCGTCACGTTTGCCGCCGCGCTCGATCGTCTGGCTGTAGGTTCCAGTGATCTCGGCTTGGCCGAACACATTATAAGGTCCGCTGCCGACTAGGTTTTCGCCTTCGACGGTTATAGTTGGGTTGGGCCGGACGCCCGCTTGAACACGTCCAGCTTGTGCAGCGGCTATCTCAGCCGCGCTAGCGCGGATCGATGGTGCGGCGTCGATGGCCTTGGCTATGGCCTCATCCAGCGTGATCGGCTTCGCAACGGCAGCCGTAGACGGAAAGGCCAGCGCCGCCGCTAACAAGGCGGTGCGCAATTTGGGGAACATATTAAAACTCCTGAACCGAATGACACGTTAAAGGGCCGGGCGCGAGGCCGGCCCTAACGGCGCGGTTCAGGCAGAGGGTGGTTCGGTGGGTGGTGCCTGACTAAAAGAGGTCAGCGGGTTGGCACGGTGGAACGACAAGAGCGCCTTTGCGGAGGTTGTAGCGGGCGCAAGGTTAGCCGTGCGCGCGTCGAGCGCGGTCGGGCAATGATGATGGTGCAGACTGTCGCCCGCGCCGTCATGCGAAGGCGCTTCGTCCCCGTGATCGTCGGCCATCGCGTCATGACTAATGCTCACGCCACGTTCTGTATGATGGGTTCCCGGTTCTTCATGTGCAATTACAGGCGCATGAAACGTGCTCGCGACAAAAGCGACAACAAGAATCAAGCGGGCGAGTAGATGAGACACAGCTTTTCGCTTAGTCGTGCCTCGCAATTTGGTCAAATGGTTCGTCATTTGCAACTTCCTAAACTGCCGTCGGAACATTAGGAGGCCGTCCGCTTTGGGAGGATTAGGCTCGGAAGCAGACAGTCAGCTCGCGGCCCA
>CAIJLW010000047.1 GCA_903821685.1 uncultured Sphingomonadales bacterium
ATAGGCGTTGAAGTAAAATGTCCCAGGGCGCGAACCGTCCGGCGTACCTTGCTGATAGCTGCCGCCCGCTTCATATTTTTCGCGGAATTCTTCATAGGGTTTAATCTCAAGCGGTGCCTTTGGCAGATATTTGAACTGCGTCGAAATTGTTGCGTCGACCTTTCTGCCGATGTCGTAATAACCCTGCGTCAGCGCATCGCGGCTCGACATTTTGAATTTCGGATCCGAACGCAGATGCTCGAAAAATTCGGGCAGGGTGCCTTTGAAGCGAACTTCATTCTTGATGGTTTCCATACCCGATTTAATCCGGGCGACTTCCGACAAACCCAGATTGTGGATGTCGTCGGCCTTCAATGGCAGGGTCGTCGTTTGTTCGATCAGATATTGATACAGGCCCTCGCCGCCCTTCATGGCAGACAATCCGACCTGTTCGCGCGCCAAGGGCAAATAGCTATCGCGCAGGAAGTCACGCAGACGGGCATTGGCGGGGTACAGACCGTTGACGATGATGTCGCGATATTCGGAAGTCAGGCGGGCTTTGTCCGCATCGCTGAAATCCGGAGGGAATTTTAGTACTGGCCCGTAATAAGGCGACTCTTCGGTCTTTTGCGCCAATTGTGTGTTGAGCTGGTCGATGACATTGCTGATCGTCATCTTCGTTTCGAATACGCCGGACGCCATGCCTTGGCGGAAACGGCCAATCGATGCGTCCATTAGGACGATGAATTCCTTGTGACGCTTCAGGTTGTTTTCATAATCCTGAACCGTCTTGAACGGTGCTGCGCCCTGTCCGCTGGCGAAGGTCGGATAAAAAGTGTGAAAGCCGAAAAAGTGATTGAGTGGACGCACGACCGTCAGGTCCATAACTTCTTTGGACAAGCCCTTCAGCGCGTCAATCTGACTTTGTTTGTAAACGTCGTACGCAATTTTGTCGGTGTCATTCAACTTTGCGCGGTCGATTGTTTTTAAGCCGTCCAGATTGGCCTGTGCTGCGCTGCGTTCATTGTCGAAATAGGCGTCAGAGATGAAATCTCCAAAGCGGTCCGCATAACGCATATCGCCCCGAAAAAGGGCGTTGAGCGGGTTGCGCTTCAGGCTTGCTTCGTCATCGGCGACAAATAATGCGGCCAGTCTCTGGCTTTCTGTGGCCGCAGGTTGCGCCGTCTCTGTGGCCTGCGCATGTACGACCGTTGCACCAAAAGGCGTGAGCAAGGCCACGCTCGCAAGAAGAATGCGTGCAGCTGTTTTCATGTAATACTCTCCGGAGTTTATTCAGGGCATCAACATGATGCTGAGTGCTTTTGTTCCTGCCTGTCCTCCTTGGACAGAGCGGGCGCAAACGGGTTTCGACAGACGACAAACACCATGCGGCGGGCGATGCGCCGTGCGTATTATGAAGGCTTGGGCGTGTTAATTTCCAGCCAATTATTCTGTCGGTACCATTTGGTAATAACGTGCTTCACGCCACGCACGACGGGCGTGCCTGTGTGCAATGTCTTGTAGTTGAGCGTCCCGTCAGGCTTCACATTGTTCCATATCAGCATCATCCCCGCCTGCGGCCGAACGCCAAGGCCAAGGTGCGGAAATTCCGTTGTGCCGCCTTCTTCGGGTTCGTTAAGGAAGATCATCGCTGTCCAGCTGCGTTGCCCACCGAACCGACCTTCATGTGCCCAATAGTCTTGCGTAGGGTGGAAGAAATCGTGATGCGCCTTAAATTCTTGCCCGACCTGATAGCGTTGCCCCTGCATCGTTTCGGCATAGGTGTTATCGATGCCCAGAACATCGCTCATCCGTGCCTCGACCTTAGAGATGAACGCGTCCCACCGGTTGAGATGGCAGCTATAGCTTGTGCGAAAGCCTTCCTGCTCAGTGCCCTTGTACAATGTCGACGGCACGGCATCGGCGTCTATTTTTGCAATCATGGTGTTGCAATCGGCTGCACTCAGAAACCCCTGATACAGATAGAGCTGGGCCTCTGCATGGTCGACCTGCTGCACAAGCGGATTGGCATGCAAACGGCTTACGACAAGCGTGCCAATGCGCGCAAGCTTTGCAGGATCGTTGTTGGGATCAAACTCTGGGGCGGTTGTATCTGCTTGCATGAGGTCACCGAATCATGGAACGATACGTCCTCTTACCATGACCCAGTCCGCCTTTTCTAGGGTGCGAATATTGGTCAGCGGATTTTCTTCGACGGCAACCATATCGGCAGAATAACCAACCGCGATCCGACCGATTTCATTTTCCATTCCAAGCGTTTTTGCGGCAACTGTGGTTGCGCTTGCCAGCGCCTCCGTTGGGGTCATGCCCGCTTTCACTAACAAGGCAAATTCGCCGCCATTGCTGCCATGTTCGAACACACCGGCGTCGGTTCCAAAGGCGATAGCTACACCCATGGCCTTGGCGCGCGTGACCTGCCGCCCTGCCGTTTCAAGCGCTTGCTTTGCCTTTACTTCGACAGTGGGGGTGTAGATGCCCTTGCCAAGGCGTGCGCGCACGCCTTCTAATGCCATCAGGGTCGGTACCAAAACCGTGCCTTTTGCCTTCATAACCTTCAACGCGGCTTCATCGGCAAAGGTACCATGTTCGATGGAGTCGATCCCCGCTGCGGCCGCTGCCTCAATGCCCCGCGCGCCATGTGCGTGCGCCATAACTTTTAGCCCAAGCGAATGCGCGGTGTTGGCAATGGAGACCATTTCTTCATTCGTGAAATGCGCTTCCAATCCTCTACCTTGTTGCGACAATACGCCGCCCGTGGCGGTAATTTTGATAACGTCCGCGCCGGATTTAGAGGATTTGCGGACCTTTTCGGCGCATTCGACTGGGCCGGTGCAGGTATATCCCGAAGCTAGCGCAGTAAGCACATCTGTACGGAAACCGGTAACATCGCCATGCCCGCCCACAATGGACAAAGCAGGCCCAGCGGCGATTATCCGTGGTCCAATGATCCGTCCCTCCGCAGTGCCACGGCGCAAGACAAAGGCCGTATTTTGCGCAGAGCCAGCCTCGCGGACCGTAGTAAAGCCAGCCTTGACCGTTAGTGCCGCGTTCTTAACGCCCATGACAACACCCCATTCGTCGGGATTAACCGCTTCATCGCGGAAATCATCGCCCGGGTCGCCGGTCAAATGGACGTGTAAATCAATGAGACCAGGGACCAATGTCTTGGTAGACAAGTCGACAACCGTATCCGCTTGAAACGGATTTTTTGTGCCTTTCGCAATGTCTTTGATACGCCCATCTTCAATAAGGATCACGGCTGGACCCGTGGGGCCGGTTGCAGCATCGGGAATGAGGTTGCCGACAATGATGGCTTGAGTCGCTGCCAAAGTGGGCGCTGAAACCAAGGTGGCTGCGCCTGCGAGCAATAGATAACGTAACATCAAAACCTCTCCCATTTTTATGACACGGAGATTGGTCAGGTTGTCACGATGTTACAAGGAAAAAAGGCTGGGTTTGTTAATCCAGTGCCGTGACCCATGATAAACTGCTACGATAACGCGTTTCGATGATGGTGGGTTTTAGGGGATCTGGTTAAACGGGATATCCATGACCGGAAATTGCTCCCATCCGGTAAAATCAAAATGCCACCACTCATTGGATAAACCCACAAAACCCTCTGCCTCCAGATAGCGGGCCAAACGGGCACGGTTCGAAATGGCTGTGGCCGATGCGTCCATATAATCACGATGCGCTTTTTCCGAAAAATCGTCAAACTCGGTTGGCATTTCGACAAGCTGCCCGTTGCGCAAGTCATGCAAGGTCAAATCGACGGCACAACCGCGATTGTGTTTGGACCCTCTTTTGGGGTCCGCGACATATTCTTTCTTGGGACCAACGGGCGTGGCCTCCCACAGTTTTTTGGTAATGCGCCACGGGCGATAGGCATCGTAAATTGTTAGCCCAAAGCCATCCGCTTGGGCGGCTTTGCTGGCACGCGCGACGGCGTGCGCGGCAGGTGCGGCCAAAAACGCGCGGGCTTCGTCATACAACACCCCGCCGGTAAAATTGTTGGCGGTCGCATACCGCATGTCGAGCCGGATCGCGGGATCAAGCTGTATGAGCTCTAACAACCTTTTGGGGTCATCAGGCTTAAGCGCTGCGGCTTTGTTCGCTGGAATGAATGCCACATCGCGGTCGGGACCAACCGCCGCGCAGCCGACCAGTGGCAGGGCGGAAAGCCCGAACGTCACCTCACGGCGGGAAAGGATTATTCTGCGTCCTTCGCGAGCCATTCTTCAAGCCATTTGATGGTGTAATCGCCATTCTGGAAATCGGGCTCTTCCAAGAGGCGTTGGTGCAACGGAATGGTGGTCTTCATGCCCTCAATCACAAACTCGCCAAGCGCACGGCGCAAGCGCATCAGGCAGCCTTCACGTGTCTGGCCATAAACAATCAGCTTTGCGATCATGCTGTCATAATAAGGCGGGACTTTATAGCCATGATACAGGCCGCTATCGACGCGCACATACAGGCCGCCGGGCGGGTGATACCAGGTAACGGTTCCAGGCGAGGGCATGAACGTGCGCGGGTCTTCAGCGTTGATCCGGCATTCCACCGCATGGCCGGTGAATGTCACGTCTTCTTGCTTAAACGAAAGCGGTTTGCCCTCGGCGACGCGAATTTGTTCGCGTACAAGGTCAATGCCAGTAATCATTTCGGTTACAGGATGTTCGACCTGCAATCGCGTGTTCATTTCGATGAAATAGAAATCACCATCTTCCCAGAGGAACTCGATAGTGCCAGCGCCGCGATAGCCCATGTCGGCCATTGCCTTGGCGCAAATATTCCCCATGCGGTCGCGCTCGGCAGTTGCAAGTACAGGTGACGGTGCTTCTTCGAGGACCTTTTGGTGCCGCCGCTGCAGCGAGCAATCACGCTCACCCAAATGCACCGCATTGCCGTTGCCATCGCCGAAAATCTGGAATTCAATATGGCGCGGGTTGCCGAGATATTTTTCGAGATAAACGGTCGCATCACCGAATGCCGCTTTCGCTTCGGACCCGGCTTGCTGCATTTGGGTCTCAAGCTCTTCTTCGCTGTTCACGACCTTCATACCACGGCCGCCGCCGCCTGATGCCGCCTTTATGATGACAGGATAGCCGATGTCGCGTGCGATCGCCTTGGCCTCATCCACATCCTCAATCGCGCCGTCGGAGCCGGGCACAAGCGGAAGACCCAATGCGCCTGCCGAACGCTTGGCTTCGACCTTGTCTCCCATGGTCCGGATATGCTCGGGCTTCGGGCCAATCCATGTGATGTCATGGCTTTCAACGATTTCGGCAAACTGGGCATTTTCCGACAAGAAACCATAGCCGGGGTGAATGGCGTCGGCATGGCTGATTTCGGCCGCGGAAATAATCGCTGGAATATTTAGGTAGCTGTCAGTCGCCGATGGCGGCCCGATGCAAATTGCTTCATCGGCAAGCCGCACATGCATGGCGTCTGCATCGGCCGTTGAATGGACGGCAACCGTCTTGATCCCCATTTCATGCGCAGCGCGGTGAATGCGCAGCGCGATCTCGCCGCGGTTGGCGATAAGGATTTTCTCAATGGCCATTTTTACGCAATCGCCAACAATGGCTGGTCGAATTCGACTGGCTGGCCGCTTTCGACATAAATTTCGGTGATGGTGCCTGAACTGGCGGCAACAATCGGGTTCATAACCTTCATCGCTTCGATAATCAGGACAGTGTCGCCAGCTTTCACTTGCTGACCAATGCTCACAAAAGGTGCCGCTTCGGGGTCAGGCGTGAGATATACTGTGCCGACCATCGGTGACTTCATGGCATTGGCAGAGATAGCAGGGGCGCTTGGTGCAGCAACCGCCGCAGCCGGTATCGCGGCTGGTGCTGCAACGGGCGCAGCCGCCAAAGGTGCCGCAACCGCAGTCATCGTGCGCGACACGCGAATTTTGCGTTCGCCGTCGGCAACCTCAATTTCGCTGAGACCAGTGTCGTTCAGCATCGTGGCCAATTCGCGGACAAGGTCCGTGTCGACTTGCATGCTGCCAGTAGTTCCTGTCTTCGCCGCCATGTAGTACTCCTTGGGACGCTAAAATTATAATGAAGCGCCTAATGTCAAAGTTGTAACGCTACGTCCAGCGCCAGTTCGTACGACTTTGCGCCATGTCCCGCAAAGACCGCCTTAGCGGCCATGCCAACATAGCTCAAATGCCGGAAAGATTCCCTTTTGTGGGGATCGGATAAGTGCACTTCGAATACCGGCACGGTGATCGCCTTGATCGCGTCCAAGATTGCGACTGACGTGTGGGTAAAGCCGGCAGCGTTCAATAACACGGCCTTCGCGCCAACGGCTTGCGCCTCATGCAGCCAGTCAATCAAATGCCCTTCATGGTTGGACTGCCGAAAATCGATACAGGCACCCGCGGCGCGCGCATGGTCATCCAATCGGCCCGCGATATCATCAAGAGTGTCGGTGCCGTAAATTTCAGGTTCGCGTGTACCAAGCAAATTGAGATTTGGTCCATTCAGAACAAAGATTGTTGGCTGGTCAGCCAAAATACGTCCCCCAATATTATCAAAGCAGCGGTTGCACACCGCGTCTGGGAAGCACTATATGCCCCTCGACAAAAATAGCGAGATGAAATGACCTCTTCCCTATCAACCGATTCTATCTCCCTGACGCTGAATGGTGATCTGCGCCGCTTTCGTAAGTCTGCCACTGTTGCCGATCTTGTCCGCGACATTGGCCTTGATCCGAGCAAAGTGGCGGTGGAGCGCAACCTTGAAATCGTCTCGCGTTCGACACTGGAAGACGTTGTCTTGGCGGATGGCGACAGGTTAGAGATCGTCCATTTTGTTGGTGGCGGGCAAGACAGCGCCCCGAACGATAGCTGGACCGTGGCGGGACGCACATTTCATTCGCGGCTGATCGTGGGGACGGGCAAATATAAGGATTTTGAACAAAACGCCGCTGCGCTTGTGGCATCGGGTGCAGAGATAATCACAGTTGCCGTCCGGCGCGTCAATGTGTCGGACCCCAAGGCGCCGATGCTGACGGATTTTATCGACCCGAAGAAATATACCTATTTGCCAAATACCGCTGGCTGCTTCACCGCGGACGACGCTATCCGCACCTTGCGTTTGGCGCGCGAAGCTGGCGGCTGGGATCTTGTAAAGCTTGAGGTATTGGGCGAGGCCAAGACGCTATACCCCGATATGCGCGAAACATTAAAGGCGACTGAGGTCCTAGCTAAGGAAGGCTTCTTGCCTATGGTCTATTGCGTCGATGATCCGATAGCGGCCAAACAATTGGAGGACGCAGGTGCAGTCGCAGTGATGCCATTGGGCGCGCCGATTGGTTCGGGGCTTGGCATTCAAAACCGCGTTACCATCCGCTTGATTGTCGAAGGCGCTAAGGTTCCCGTTTTGGTGGATGCAGGCGTTGGGACTGCATCTGATGCCGCAGTGGCGATGGAGTTGGGCTGCGATGGTGTGCTCATGAACACCGCGATTGCCGAGGCCAAGAACCCCATTGCCATGGCAACCGCGATGAAGCTTGCGGTCCAGTCCGGCCGCATGGCTTATCTGTCGGGCAGAATGGGTCGGCGCATGTATGCTGATCCCTCCAGCCCGCTTGCTGGCTTAATCTAAACTTTCTCAATAGATTGAGGAAATGGCCTTAGCTTTTGCCGTAGCCTCTTATTTACCGGCAAGGCGTTTGACGTCAGCCAGATATTTGCGCCCGATGCGCATCGCATGGTCTTCACCCAATATCGCGTGCCAGACGCCGCCACCTTCATGCCGTAGCCCGATAATCAGGTCCCGGCGCACAATATGGCTGCGGTGGATGCGCTGAAATTGTTCCGGG
>CAIJLW010000048.1 GCA_903821685.1 uncultured Sphingomonadales bacterium
ACGTCGATTTCGAATTCGCTACTGATATCGGCGTCATTGATGCCGTCGGACTGCAATTGTGCGCGTGTCTGCTCTGCCATTTCCTTGAGAATGGCGACAAGTTCGGTCGCATCCGTGGTCGTGGCCAAACGTGAGAAGCTACGCGCAGTTTCGGTGCGCATGCGCGTTGTGGCATCGCCCAACGCGCACAACACGCCCGGCGACACGGGCGATATGGCAGGCCAGCTGCCCATCAGCCTTGCCACGGCATTGACGTGAAGTGGCCCGGCACCGCCGAAGCCCATCAGCGCAAAATGCCGCGGGTCATAGCCTTGCTGAACTGAGATCATGCGCAACGCGCCGAACATATTTTCGTTGACGATATCAATGATGCCGCGCGCCGCAGCCATCAAGTCGATGCCAAGCGCATCGGCGATAGTCTGCACCGCCTTTTTTGCGCCCTCACGGTCAAGTTGGAAGGTTCCGCCCAATAGATTTTCGGGCAGATAGCCAAGCACGACATTGGCGTCGGTGACGGTAGGTGCTTCGCCGCCCTTGCCATAAGCCACAGGACCTGGAACCGCGCCTGCAGACTGCGGACCAACGCGCAGGGCCTTCGTTAGTTCGGGCACATAGGCGATTGACCCGCCGCCCGCGCCAACGGTCTTCACATCCAGCGAAGATGCGCGCACCGCCAAATGGCCTACTTCGGTGGTCCGCACGCGGCGTGGTTCAAGATTTTCGATCAGCGCAACATCGGTTGATGTCCCCCCCACATCAAGGGTGAGGATGTTCTTGATACCTGCATTTTTGCCGACCCAAAGCGCACCGGTGACGCCGCCAGCTGGCCCCGACATCAATATGTCGACGGGATGTTCCTGCGCCTTTTGCGCGGACATCAGTCCGCCGTCGGACCGCAATAGCGACAATTTGCCACTAAAACCGGCGTCGGCAAGCTTACTGCGCAGGTTGGAGATATATTTGCCGACGACCGGACGCACTGCGGCGTTTGCAACGGTTGTCAACGTGCGCTCATATTCCTGCATTTCAGGCAGCACTTCATGGCTGAGCGACACAGGGATATTTGGCAAAAGCTCGCGGGCCAATTCACCCACGCGGGTCTCATGTGCGCCATTTGTATATGCGTTCATGAAGCTGACCGTGATTGCCTCGACGCCTTGCGCCTTCAGATAGGCCAAAGCGGTCCTGGCGGAAGCTTCATCCAAGGGGCGCACTTCGCCGCCTTGCGCATTCATCCGTCCACCGACGGTCACGGTATCTTCCAAAGCGGCCAAGGGCGTTGGCTTTGGCCAGATAATCCACGCGGCAAGTCCGCCCGGTACATAAGAGCGCGCTATCTGCATGATGTCGCGATACCCCTCGGTCACGATAAGGCCAACGCGTGCGCCCTTGCCCTCAAGCACCGCGTTGGTCGCGACAGTTGTGCCGTGGAGGAAATACTCTATCCCGGTCGCATCGACGCCTGCGGTGGCACAGATGGCGTTCACGCCGGTTAGGATACCTTCGCTGCTATCATGTGGCGTAGACGGCGTCTTGTGTCGCCAGAACGCGCCAGTGTCCGCGTTGAATAGCAATAGGTCAGTGAATGTTCCACCGACGTCAACGCCCAAACGATACCCCATTAATATCTCCCTCAACCTATTTTCGGAAATGGTGGCGCCTGCGCCACCATGCCGGGTAGTTTTCTGCCCATAATGTCCGATAGCCATTGGCTGGCCCCAATGAGGCTATCCAAATTCATTCCCGTGGACACGCCTGCACGTTCGAGCATGTAGACAACGTCCTCGCTTGGCACATTGCCCGCTGCACCCGGTGCAAACGGACATCCACCTAGCCCGCCGAGCGACGCATCGATAACGCTCGCCCCCGCACCTACAGCGGCCCAAACATTGGCCAAGCCGGTGTTGCGGGTGTTGTGGAAATGCACGCGAACGGGCAGCGGATTTACTGCTTTCTTTATCTGCTCGACCAGCCGCGCTACTTGAGCAGGGTTTCCAACGCCAATAGTATCAGCAAGCGCAATTTCAACTGGGCCAGCTTCGGCAATAGCCACGGCCATATCAATGATGCGCTGGTCAGACACTTCGCCTTCAAATGGACAACCAAAAGATGCAGCTATGGTGCATTGCGCAGTGCGCCCTTCGGCTTTGGCGAGCGCAATAATGGCCTTCGC
>CAIJLW010000049.1 GCA_903821685.1 uncultured Sphingomonadales bacterium
CAGTGGAAAGCCGCTGTCGCCAAGGCCCGTCCGCAAGCGCGATTGGAACAGATGCTGACGGATCCGGCTGGGGCAGTTGAAGGTGCGCAGGGTAATCTTGCCCAATTGGCCTTGTCCAGTAAGCTGGTGGACACATTGGGCGACCGTGTTGCCTTTGGCAAATTTGTGGCGAGTAAGGTCGGCGCTGACGACAAGAAGACGACTGGCGGCTTTGCAAATACGCCGATGGATGCGTTTCTCGCGCATTATGGTCCGGCGTCTGCTGGTAAGCAGATTGGCGTAATTACAATCGCTGGAACCATAGTGGATGGCGAAGGCGGCCCAGGTTCAGCGGCTGGTGATACAGTTAGCGGATTGATATACGATGCCTTGGATAACAAGGATTTGAAGGCGCTTGTCGTGCGTGTGGATTCGCCTGGCGGATCGGTCATGGCATCGGAGAAAATACGGCTCGCCATTGAAGCTGCGAAAGCGAAGAAAATTCCCGTCATCGTCTCAATGGCCAATTTGGCCGCAAGCGGCGGATATTGGATTTCGCTTCCTGCTGATGTTATTTTCGCTGACCCATCAACTATCACTGGCTCGATCGGCATATTTGGTGTCATCCCAAGTGCTGAGGTAGGCCTCGCCAAAATTGGTGTGAATGCCGATGGCGTGAAAACGACCCCATTATCCGGTGAGCCTGACGTTCTGAATGGCTTTAGCCCGGAGTTTGACCGTGTAGCGCAAAGCGCAATTGAAAATGGCTATCGTCAGTTTCTGAACCGCGTGGCCGCTGCACGAAAGAAAACACCGGCGCAAGTTGATGCCATTGCACAAGGCCGCGTTTGGGCCGGCGGCACAGCGCGTCGGCTTGGCCTTGTAGACCGCACCGGCGGTATGAACGATGCGTTCGCGGAAGCTGCAAAGCGGGCAGGTTTGAAACCTGACGGCTGGCATGCGGAATATATCGAGCCACCTGTCAGTTTCACCGAAACCTTGCTTCAGGGATTGATGCCAAAACGGGCACAGGCGACTGCGCCGATGGACATTTTTGCCCATGCCGCATGGCAGCAAAATCTGTTTGCGCAGCGCGTAGCGCGTGATCTGAACATGCTTACAGGGGTAAAGGGCGTGCAAGCTGCCTGCTTAGAATGCGGGGATTTCGCTTCGCCCGCGCCGGTATCAACGGATAAGAGCTGGCTCGCGATTTTGATTAAGGCGCTCAGCTAAAAAATCTGCGTGGTAAAAGTTTAAGCCTGTATCGCGCAGATTAAGCCCGAAGATGTCGCAACACCCAGTATTTCTGGGTCTTGCAGAGACCGCGTCCGCCGAAGAAATTCCTCAACGGTTACTTTGCGCATATCCTGTCCATGCAGTTTTTTCAAACCGTTAAGCCTGTTCAGCTGAACCAGCGAAAGTCGGTCGACCATCCGGTCCGCCATGCATGCTGCGATAGGTTTGGATAGGCCTGCATCTGTCAACGCAATGCGGATACGAGTTTCTGGCGTGGCACAAGCCGAGAGCGCCAGTAACGTTAACCCAACCAGCGCGACCCGTTTCATGTGCCATGTTCCTTTGCGCGTTCAACGCATTCAAGAATAATGCGTTTTGCGTCCTTTTCATCACCCCAACCATTTAACTTGGCCCATTTTCCGGGCTCTAGGTCCTTATAATGGGTGAAGAAATGCTCAATCTGCTGAAGGACGATTGGCGGCATATCTTTGTATGTGGCAACTTCTGAGTAATATGGAAAAGTCTCGTTCACCGGAACACAAAGCAGTTTTTCATCGCCGCCCTTGTCATCTTCCATCATCAGCACGCCAATCGGACGGCATTTTACGACCGCACCGGCAATGATGGGCGAACGTGCGACAACAAGCGCATCAAGTGGATCACCATCTTCGCCCAATGTATGCGGCACAAAGCCGTAGTTGGCGGGGTAGCGCATTGGCGTGTGCAAGAAGCGGTCAACAAACAACGCACCTGAGGCCTTGTCGAATTCATATTTCACTGGCTCGCCGCCAATGGGCACTTCGATCAGGACATTGAGGCTTTCAGGCACGTTGTCGCCCGCGGGGATTAAATCAATACGCATGGGAGAATGCTTTCACTTTGTTATTTCTTGGGACGCCGCGGGCTTAGGAGACGGTCAATCGCGGTCTCGCCTTGGCCTATTGCTTCGAGGTGCGGATAGCGCAAGCCACCTGAATAGGCGATGTCTATTTGCGTATAACGTTTGTTGCGCTCAATGAGTAATCGGACAGGTGTCTTATTGTCTTTTGCGGCCTTGATTGCGCTGGTCAGGCCGTCCTTGGAATAGGCATAGCCATCCACAGCAATGATCTTGGCACCGCTGACGATATTCGCCCTAAATGCAGGGCTGTTCCACATCACAGAGGTGATGGTCGCGTCCTTGTTCAAAGTGATCCCAAGCGAGTGAGTTAGGTTGAAAACATTGCTTTCCTTCATCGATTCCTTGTCGAAGATATTGGGCTCTTCTTTCCATACAAGCTTGTACCCGCCCTTTTCCAGTCCGTTGAGCGGTGCGGGCTGACCTGGTTGGCGCAATTTGGTGTCGAGGAACTTTGCCCAATCATATGGCTGCACAGCATTCAATGTGCGGACAACTTCGTCAAAATCATAGGTCAGCACGCCCCAATCGGCGTCGCGCACGCCAAAAAAAGCCTTGGCAAAATCATCCAGAGATTTTTTGCCCTTGGACAATTGGCGAATGGTCATGTCGGCGTCGAGCCAGATAAGCGAGCTCTCGTTATAATAATCCTCGCCACGGGCTTGGCTTGCGAAAGGCTTTGGTTTGCGTGCGCCAAAGATCGGATCATGCGTAGTGTCCTCAACCGATCGCCACGTCCGGCCCGGCTGTTCCGCATAAAATCCGGCATATTTGGCCCACTCACCAAGAACCATTTCCTTGGACTGCAACCCTGAACGCGCGCCGAGGACCAAGTCCCAAAAACTCGTCTGCCCTTCATACACCCAAAGCAAATTGTTACGCATCGGCGTGGAATAATCGGGTGTCCACATCGTCGCAGGACGGCGGAACTTTCCATTCCAACTATGCGTGAATTCATGCGGCAATAGACCGCGTTCCGACATATTGTCATCCCACTCCGTGAAATAATCGGTCTCGCGCGTATTTTCCGAACTGCGATGATGCTCAAGGCCGACGCCGCCAAGTTCCTCGGTCAGACCAAGCAGAAATTCATAACGGTCAAAATGCTTTGAACCGAATAAAATAATGGATTCATCGACCAAGGCACGGTGCGCGGCAATCTGCTCTGGCTTCGCTTCCAGATATTTCGCGTTATCCGCCCAGACATTAAGCGTAACATTATTCCCCAAGTCCCATTTCCTGTAATTGGGCCCCGCGAACATAGGGCTGTCCACCAAAGTTTCAAAATCTGTGACGCCATACTCAATTCGGTTGCCGCTAATCTTGGCGCCATCAAGCGCGGCAACCCCAGTCCAGCCCTCTGGCAGCGTGATCGACGGCTTCACCTGAATGGCGCGGGTGAAATGCCCGGCGGGGTACACCGCGACCTGTTCCCACTGCACATTCATCATATTTGGCGTGACGTTAATGCGCCCTTCGCTTTCGCGCACTGGCGCGGTGAATTGGAATTCC
>CAIJLW010000050.1 GCA_903821685.1 uncultured Sphingomonadales bacterium
AAATGAGCGCCGCAATGAACGACGCAGAGCTCGCCGCGCATCTCGCGCAGGTTGCAGGCAAGCTGCTGCTCGATGTGCGCGCTTCCGGCGTGCTTTCGGGACAAGCACTCGGCAAGGCTGGGGATGAGACCGCCAACGAGTTCCTTTGCCATGCTCTCCGCACGCAACGCCCCGATGACGGATTATTATCCGAAGAGGAAAAGGACAATCTCGAGCGCCTCTCAAAGTCGCGCGTCTGGATCATCGATCCAGTCGACGGCACCCGAGAATATGGCGAAGAACGCACCGACTGGGCGGTGCATGTGGCGCTTGCCATCGACGGCAGACCTGAAATTGGCGCAGTCGCCCTGCCCGGTCTTGATCTGGTATTGCGCACCGACCGGTCATTACCTCTAGCACCTTGCCCGAAAACGCCGCGTATGGTTGTCAGCCGCACTCGGCCAGCCAAGGAAGCGCTAGACGTCGCAGAGAAAATTAGCGCCGAACTAATCCCGATGGGCAGCGCAGGCGCAAAGGCCATGGCGATCGTGCGCGGTGATGCCGAAATCTACCTGCACACGGGCGGTCAATATGAATGGGATAGCTGCGCGCCCGCAGCGGTCGCCTTAGCTTATGGTCTTCATGTCAGCCGAATTGACGGCAGTCCGATGACCTATAATCAAGCGGATGTCTACATGCCAGACCTGTTGATATGCCGTCCCGAATGGGCTGAGCGGGTGTTGTCGTTATTGGGGTAAGGGCGCGGTATGGGGTGGGGCGCAGGCCCTTATGCTTGCTGCGGCTCAAAGGCGGTGTTAAAAAAACCGCTATATGTCGCAAGAGCTGCACATGCCGCTTTGGCTAGGTTTTCCTCGTCCCGTTCCGACAGCTCGAGGCGATCTAGCTGATCTCGAAAAGCTTGCCATACTGACCCGCTCGCTTCGGAGCTGAAATCGATGTTAGGTGCCGCAGGTGTGTCCACGAACAATCGCGTCAATCCACGATCAACAAACTCTGTAGCGTAAAGCCAACCAAGCCGAGGCAATAGCCCGCCCGGAAGCCGCCGGGCGTAAAACAATGTTGGCAAATCTGTTTCAACCTGTCTGCTGTTTAGCTGCCGCTTAAAGGATCCTATTTCCTGTTCGCTCAGAAACGAAAAAAGCATGCGTTTTAAGTTCGTATCATCATAAATCGGCGCCACCAGATGAAAGAATTGCAGATGCGCGTCGAGCAACCGCTGGCAACGGACTTCGTTAGCCGTTGGCTGATGGGAGTCGATACACGCAACGATGGTCTCACGGGCGCTGGCGGTCTTTACCGCCAACCACCGCGAGAGTGTCCAACAACTAGGTGACAGATCGGTCATGTGAACTGCGAGCTCGGTTCTTACTGCGTAAACTATTGGAGGCGGGCACCTGAAAACTGATAGCCGTGCCGATATCAGGCCTTGGCCTTCAGGCTCTCTGCAACTGCCACATTATGCCGTTCAAGCGCCGCGACAATCTTACCTTCGCCTTCCAACGCGCCCCAGAACATCGGGCCGCCGCGATAGATCGGCCAGCCATAGCCATAGATCCAGACGACATCGATATCCGACGCGCGCTGGGCTTTGCCTTCTTCAAGGATTTTATAGCCTTCGTTTACCATTGGATAGAGCGTGCGTTCGACGATTTCCTGATCGCTGATCTCACGCTTGGGCAAGTTGGATGTTGCGCGGAACTCTTCTATGATCGCAAGCGCCTCGGCACTTGGCGTGCCAACGCGCTTTTCATCATAATCGTAAAAGCCCTTGCTGTTTTTCTGACCAAAACGGCCAGCCGCACAAAGCGCATCGCGGATGGTTTCGACCTTTGATGGGTCACGGTGCCAACCGATATCAAGACCAGCTAAATCGCTCATTTGGAACGGCCCCATAGGCATGCCGAAATCCGTGTGCACCTTGTCGATCTGCGCAGGGGTAGCACCTTCCAAAAGCAGCTGCATCGCCGGCTGCTGGCGTGTTGACAGCATACGGTTGCCAATAAAGCCATGGCAGACACCCGCGACCACGGCGACCTTGCCGATTTTCTTGCCGATCGCCATTGCAGTGGCCAGAACATCAGGCGCGGTTTTGTCGCCGCGCACAACTTCAAGCAGCTTCATCACATTGGCTGGCGAGAAGAAATGCATGCCAACCACATCTTGCGGACGCGATGTGCTTGCGGCGATTTCGTCGATATCAAGATAGGATGTATTAGACGCCAGAATCGCACCATGTTTGCAAATCGCATCCAGCTTGCCGAACACCTCTTTCTTGACGTCCATGCTTTCGTAGACCGCTTCGATAACCAGATCGCAGTCGGCCAGATCATTCAGCGTCAGCGATGGCGTCAGCAAAGCCATCATGCCTTCCACTTGCTCTTGCGAGAAGCGTCCCTTGGCAGCGCTGTTTTCATAATTTTTGCGGATAACGCCAACACCGCGGTCCAGATTTTCTTGCACCATTTCGACAATGGTTACGGCGATGCCCTTCGACAGGAAGTTCATCGAAATGCCGCCACCCATGGTGCCTGCACCAATAACGCCGACTTTCTTGATGTCGCGCAAAGGAATGTCTTTCGAAAGCCCGTCGATTTTCGCTGCTTGCCGTTCGGCAAAGAACATATGGCGTTGTGCCGCTGATTGCGAACCGCCCATAAGCTTTGCAAATTCGGCGCGTTCGAATTTTATGCCCTCTTCAAATGGAAGCCGTGTTGCCGCCTCTACGCAAGCAAGATTGGCATAAGGCGCGTCAAAACCTTTCCATTTCTTGGCATTTGCGGTTTTGAGTTGTTCAACGACAGCAATATCGCCGCGTACAGGACGATCGCGGGTTGGCCGCGGCCCTGCAGATATCAGTTCGCGCGCATAGGCAATCGCGTCCTCGGCGAGGCTATCTTCGCTTGCCAAGCGGTCTACAAGTCCAATGGACGCCGCCTTTGTCGCAGACAAGGGTTCACCAAGCGCGCACATTGTAGCCGCGGCCTCAACTCCAACCACGCGCGGCAACCTCTGCGTCCCTCCAGCACCTGGTAGAAGGCCAAGCTTGACCTCTGGTACCCCAAGGCGCGCAGAGGGGACAGCAATGCGGTAATGGCACACCAAAGCGGTTTCCAGACCCCCGCCCAGCGCAGTGCCATGAATGGCCGCGACGACAGGTTTGCCGGCGGCTTCAACCATGTTCAGTGTGATGTTGAGATCCGGCCCTTGCGGTGGCTTGCCAAATTCTGTGATGTCGGCACCTGCGATAAAGGTTGAACCGGCACAACGCAGGACAATGGCCTTCACGCTGTCGTCAGACAGCCCTTGTTCGAAACCATCTTTCAGCCCCTGACGGACGTGCCATGAAAGCGCGTTGACGGGAGGACTATCGACAAGGACGACAAGGACGTCGTCGTGTTTCTGTACGGTCACGGATTGCACGGGCTGCTCCTAAGTTGCGGGTCGGCAATTGTCATGGCCGAGCGTCGTATGAAGAATGAACGAGCGTCACCCCTAATATGTTTTTGGTTTGCTTTGCAATGCCGCAGCGACAAGTCTTTCCGAGCCGTTAACGTTATTTATCATTCACTTTGTTAGATTCTTAAGCGCTAGGGACGTCTAATGAAGATATCCTCGGCCCATCCCTTGCCCCCTTCGCGTGAAACGGCCGCATTGCCGGACACACGCAAGCCATCCGAACGTCGTGAGCACCCGCGCAGTATTAAGGTTATGCGGGTTGCTCGGCTGAAGCATATTCAGATGCACGCCGAATGCTTGGGTATGGTGCGCGATGTGTCATCGGGCGGCATAAAGATTGACGCGCTGTTCCCGCTTGAAGTGGGACACCGTATCTCGGTGGCTTTGCTGGATGATCAGGAACTGACGGGCGAGATTGTGTGGCGGGACGGACGGACAGTCGGCGTCAAATTCACAGAAGAAATTGAAGTCGACGAAATTCTGGCAAAACCCGGCATCCGAACTGATGGCCAACGCAGCCGTTTTGCGCGTTTTCAGACATGTCAGCCGTCACGTGTTACATATAACAATCATGAATATGATGCTGTTTTATCCAATATCTCACAGCGGGGTGCAAAGCTTCTTTGCGACGCCGCCCCCAAAATGAACAGCAACATTGTCATCCGTACCGATGCCAACCAATCGGTCGCCGCCACTGTAAAATGATGCAGTCGGCGGATCATCGGCGTTGAATTCCACCGCTTCTTGTCACTCACTGAACTCGCAGACTGGATTGCTAAAGACTGAGCTGCGGGGTTAGTCCTTTAGAGTTTGAATAATCGCAGAAAAGTCCAGGCCGCCATTTCCAGCTGCGTCGAATTGCGCATATAATTCCGCCGCGCGGGCACCCATGGGCACATCTGCGCCCGCCAAGCTTGCAGCCTCCATCGCCAGCTTAAGGTCCTTCAACATCAATGCCGTGGCAAAACCGCCTTGGTAATCATTGTCAGCCGGCGTCGTTGGTCCAACGCCCGGAACCGGACAATAGCTTGTCATCGACCAATTCTGGCCTGAGGCCTTTGACGAGATGTCGTAAAAAGTCTGGAGATCGAGGCCAAGCTTTTCCGCCATGGCAAAGGTCTCGCAGGTCGCGATCATCGATGCACCCAGCAGCATATTATTGCAGATCTTCGCCGCCTGCCCCGCGCCAGATGCGCCAGCGTGAATGACGGCCTTGCCCATTGCGGCCAATATCGGTTCTGCGCGCGCGAAGGCGGCATCCGTGCCACCCACCATGAAGGTCAGGGTTCCACCATTGGCAGCAGCAATCCCGCCCGACACTGGCGCATCGACCATGTCATAGCCCGCAGCGACAGCATCCGCCGTCACGCTACGCGCCGTGCCAACGTCAATGGTCGAACAATCGAGCAGTATCGTGCCTGTGGGCGCATGACCCAATATGTCGTTCTCAAAAACGCTGGCGACGATCTTCCCATTGGGCAACATCGACACAACTGCATCCACGCCGACGACAGCTTCACGCACAGACGTAAAAACCGCGCACCCATTATCCCGCGAACGCGTTAGCGCTTCAGGCGATAGGTCAAAGGCATTCACATCATGCCCCGCCTTGACGAGGTTAGCAGCCATGCCGCCGCCCATATTGCCAAGCCCTACAAAAGCTACTTTCATGTGCCTTACCCCATTGTCGGGATGACGAATGCGTTGCCGCCGTCAGGCGACCCATCTGGCCAACGCTGTGTGATTGTCTTGACCTTAGTCCAGAACTTCACGCCTTCCATGCCGTGCTGGTTGGTGTCGCCAAAGGCAGAGCGTTTCCAGCCGCCAAAGCTGTGATAGGCAACCGGCACAGGGATTGGCACGTTGATGCCGACCATGCCGACATTGACGCGCGCGGCAAACTCACGCGCGGCGTGACCATTGCGGGTGAATATGGCAACGCCATTGCCATATTGATGGTTGCTGGCAAGCGACAGCGCTTCTTCGAAGTTTGCAGCGCGGACCATTTGCAGCACTGGGCCGAAAATTTCTTCCTTGTAGCTTTCCATGTCGGTCGTGACATGGTCGAATAAAGTTGGGCCAATGAAGTAGCCTTCTTCATGCCCCTGCAGCTTAAACCCGCGGCCATCAACGATGAGCTCGCCGCCTTCGTCGACGCAGGTCTGGATCCAGCCTTCAACCTTTGCCTTATGCTGCGCGGTGACCACGGGGCCATAATGCGCTTCGGCATCGGTTGAGATGCCCACGCGCAGTGCCTCGATTGCAGGAATGAGTTTGGCCTTAAGCCGTTCTGCTGTGTCTTCGCCAACAGGAACAACAACGGGGAGCGCCATGCAGCGCTCGCCAGCCGAACCAAAGGCAGCGCCCGCAAGGTCATTCACCACTTGGTCAAGGTCAGCATCTGGCATGACAATGCCATGGTTCTTCGCGCCGCCCATGGCCTGCACGCGCTTGCCGTTGGCAACGCCGCGATTGTACACATAATGCGCAATGTCGGACGAGCCGACAAAGCTGACCGCGCCAATTGCTGGGTGATCAAGAATGGCATCGACCATTTCTTTATCGCCATGCACAACCTGACAAATGCCTTCGGGCAAGCCAGCTTCGATAAACAGTTCGGCAAAGCGCACAGGCACGCTTGGGTCACGCTCGCTTGGTTTGATGATGAACGCATTACCCGTCGCGATGGCGGGGCCGCACATCCACAAGGGGATCATGCCGGGAAAGTTGAACGGCGTGATGCCAGCGCCGATGCCGATTGGCTGGCGCATCGAATAGACATCAATGCCGGGGCCAGCGCCTTGGCTATATTCACCCTTTAGCACATGCGGAATACCACAGCAAAATTCGATGACCTCAAGGCCACGCTGAATATCGCCCTTGCTGTCAGCAATCACTTTGCCATGCTCGGACGACAGCATATGCGCAAGCTCATCCATATTGGCTTCAACCAATCGTTTGAATTCGAACATAACCCGCGCGCGGCGCTGTGGGTTGGTTATCGCCCATGCTGGCTGCGCCGCCAATGCCGCTTGCACGGCACGCTCAAGCACTGCCGCATCGCCCAGCCCCACACGCGCCTGAACGCCACCATTGTTCGGGTCCATGATATCGCCAAAGCGCAATGAACTGGCGCCCGCGCCACCGCTGATGAAATGATCAATTTGACGCATGTATCTTCTCCTGATTCCGTTCGCGGCCAATGCCCGTGTCGTGCCCTTATTGCAACCAAAGCTTATTATTGTTCAAAAATCGGCGGTGATGCATATATGGACCCGAGCAATCCGCTATATCCTTATTCTCCATTTTTCAGGAAACCCCATGATTACGCTATTGGTTCGGACCTCGCTACTCGCGATCATCATCGGCACGCCTGCTGCTTATGCGCAGGAGGCCGTTGGACCGATTATTATTGTAACTGGAAAAGCGCTCGACCAGACGAAGGGTGACCCTGCTTATGGGTCGGTGGAAATCGACCGTGCGCGCTTGACCAGCGAGGCATCGGGCCGCATCGAAAATGTCCTTGCCGATGTCGCAGGTTTTCAGCAGTTCCGCCGATCCGACAGCCGTTCGGCCAACCCGTCGGCACAAGGCGCAACGCTACGCGCGCTTGGCGGCAACGCCTCTAGTCGCACGCTTGTTCTGCTTGATGGCGTGCCGCAGGCTGACCCGTTTTTCGGTTATATTCCATTTAGCGCGATTGCGCCGGAACGCCTGTCTTTGGTCCGGGTGACGCGCGGCGGCGGCAATGGCGCTTTTGGTGCAGGCGCGGTGGCGGGGACGATTGAACTGAACAGCGCCGGACGCGCCGACCTGCCCGACGCATCTTTGTCGGCATTTTACGGAAGCAACAACGCAAGCGAATTGTCGGCTGGCGTTGCTACGAACCTTGGCGCCGGGTTTGTGACCCTTTCGGGGCGCTGGGACCGCGGTGACGGGTTCTTCACTTCGCCGATTGCCACGCGCCAGCCAAGCGACGTGCGTGCGGCATATGATGGCTGGTCAACGGGCTTGCGCGCGGTTGCTCCATTGGCGGACGGCGTAGAGATGCAATTCCGCGGACTCATCTTCCAAGACCATCGCACGCTGCGCTTTGCAGGCGCCGACAGCAGCTCCGAAGGTCAAGACGCAAGCATACGCATTGTCTCTCGAGGTCTCTGGCAAGTCGATGCATTGGCCTATGTCCAGGCGCGCAACTTCACCAACGTGGTGATCAGCGCCACATCCTTGCGCAAGACGCTTGACCAAAGGAACACGCCATCCACGGGACTGGGTGGAAAAATCGAAATCCGTCCGCCGGTTGGCAGCGACCACCAATTACGCATCGGTGCAGATGCACGATTGTCGGACGGCATGTTGTTTGAAGATGCCTATAGCGCAGTCACGGGCCTTGTCACGGCTCGACGCAACGCAGGTGGAAATACAGCAACCTTTGGCATCTTTGCGGAGAATGATTGGAAGATCGGCGCAGTGACGCTGACGGGTGGCCTACGCGCAGATCGCTGGACCATCGACAACGGCTTTTTTGCCGAGCGCAGCGCGAATGGTACGGTCGTGCGCGATGACAAATTTGCTAATCGCGCAAGTTGGCAGACAAGCGCGCGTGTCGGCGCGCTCTACCCTGCAAGCGATGGCTTTGCTGTGCGTGCGGCGGCCTATACCGGCTTTCGCTTACCAACGTTGAATGAACTGTACCGGCCTTTCACGGTGTTCCCCGTTGCCACCCGCGCCAATGCGGCATTGAAGGTAGAAAAGCTTCGCGGCGTCGAGGCCGGTTTCGATATCCGCCCAGCCGATGGCCTCTCTTTTGGCGCAACCCTGTTCTATAACCGGCTGAACGACGCGATCGCCAATATCACCATAGGTACGAATTTGCGCCAGCGCGGCAATGTCGATGCTATCGTGGCCAAGGGCATTGAACTTTCGGGCGAAGCCATATTCGGGGAAGTCGCCATTTCGGGTTCCTACGCGTTTAGCGACAGCAAAGTGCGGGCATCAGGCAGCGCAATTGCGCTTAACGGCCTCTCCCCCGCACAAAGCCCGCGTCATGCCGCCAACGCAACGGTGCGCTGGTCGCCCAGCACAGGCGCAGTATTCTCTGCAACCGCGCGCTATGTCGGCGCGCAGTTTGAGGATGATCTGGAAAGCAACACATTGCCCTCCGCGCTAACCTTGGACAGCTTCGCGCAAATCCCGCTGACCAAACAGGTCGCATTGACGGGCCGTGTGGAAAATATCTTCAATAAAGCCGTGGTGACACGCAAGGTCGATACGTCCATCGACTTGGGCACACCGCGCATCTTATGGATTGGGCTGAAGTTTACGACGCGCTAGGTTGCTTAAAAGCCTCGTTCGAATCACGTCCGCATTCTTCTGGCATGACGAATATCGAAAATGCCCCGCGCTTGGGAATTGCAAGCGTACGTCGTAGGTGCGTGCAGGAATGGGATATCTGGCGGAGACGGTGTCCTACTCAGTAGGGTCCAGTGAGCCATATTGAAGAGTATTATTACATTGTGTCACAGTATGTTAAGTGGCTTTAGCCTCTTGTAAGATCGCAATGGACTCACTACTATCTAACCTTGAAAGGTGGGTATTAAGGTGGGTAGAAGCGCTAGGGCGGACCTGACTGTTCGTCAGGCCGA
>CAIJLW010000051.1 GCA_903821685.1 uncultured Sphingomonadales bacterium
GGGACGTATAAAGGGGCCATCAAGCGCCGCTAGTTCAGCGGCCTTTGTCGCACTCAAACGCTGATTGTCTATCCGCCCGACGATATCACGGGCGCGCTCGCCTTGGGCAATCGCTTGTTCAAAGGCGATGGCGGCATTGGCAGACATAGTGGCGTTGTTACCCAAAACATCCCCTTCCCATGCGGCCAAGGCGGACTGACGATTTGTCAGGCGACCTCGGGCGTCACGCAAGGATTTGAGCGCAGATACCTCCTGCGCCTCCAGTTCGCTTTGCGCGGCAATCTGCTGGCGCAATGCGCTGGTCTTGCGCATTATTGCGGGCTGCACCGTCGCCATGATGGCGCGTAAGTGGATATAATCCGCGCGCTGGCCTGGCTGCATCATCAACAAATATGCGGGCTTTCCCGCCATCTGCTGCAGCGCGGCATTGAGGCGCAGGATGGGCGCGCTTTGCGCATTGAGTTCGGCGCGCTGTGCTTTCTGGCTGCGCGATATAATCGCCACGCGCGCGGCCGCAGTGTCGATTTGCGCCTCCGCAGCGTCAATTTCAGCCGACAATACCGCGCGTTGGGCAATAAAGCGGTCTGCGGTGCTTTGGGCGTTGCTTGCCTCCTGCCGCAAAAATTCGCTGCGGCGTTGGGCGGTCAGCGCCCTATCCTGCAGAGCGCGCAGCGCATTTTGCGGCGCATCGTCTGAAACAATTTCCTGCGCCATAAGCCCGCCTGCAATAGACAGAGGCGCCAAAATCAACGTTGCGAGGGTAAGCCAAAACCGCATGGCTTTATCCTTCACGATGATAAGGGTGGTTGGCAATGATGGAGGTGGCGCGGAACAATTGTTCGGCGAGCATCGCGCGCGCCATTAAATGCGGCCATGTCGCTTTGCCAAAGGCAATCAGTCTGTCTGCACCGGCGCGGGCCGTGTCGTCAAAGCCATCGGCTGCGCCAATCAGGAAACGCACTTCGCGCACACCATCGTCACGCCAGCGTTCAAGGAGGCGCGCCAATTCGACCGAGCTCATTTGCTCGCCCTTTTCATCCATGATGATGGTTTTGTGAGGGCTGTCCGACGCGGGAAGCTCCCCGCCGCGATCCGGCAATTCGCTGTGCCGTGTTGGCCAGCTAATCCGTTTCAGATAGCGATCGACCAGTTCCGATTCGGGGGAGCGGCCAATCTTGCCGCGCGCGATGATGTGCAGGCGCATCGCCATCGGCGCGGGCGACCGGTCTTATTGCGACGCGACTTCGGGCGCGTCACCAAATGCCCACATGCGTTCCAGATTGTAGAAGCTGCGGACTTCGGGACGGAAAAGATGCACGATGACATCTTCGGCATCAATCAGCACCCAGTCCGCCGATGGCAAACCTTCGATGCGGGCATGACGTCCGGCCTTTTTGATGCGCTCGGCAAGCTTTTGCGCCATCGAGGCCACTTGGCGCGACGAACGGCCAGATGCTACGACCATATGGTCGGCAATATTGCTTTTGCCTTCAAGCGGAATGGTGACCACCTCTTGCGCCTGATCATCATCAAGCGATTGAAGGATCAACGCATGCAGCGCGTCGGGGGTCAATGTGGGTTCCTTGGCCTTTGCGGTGGCTTTGCCAGAGGCAGGAACGGATGCAGGTTCGATCAAGATGGCTCCTTAAAGCACAATATTTCGGGTAACGCCGTCACGCGTTCCAAGTTCCTTATATCGGTGAAACCAATATGGGTCCGCACGCCGAAGAGCGGTGGCCGAACGCGGATCTGGACGAAAGCGCAAAAAGACAAGCGCTGGCGTACTCCATTTCGTCCAGTGATGACGCTGGTCCGAACGCCGGACAAACCGCCTGAACCAGGCCATTGCGGGACCCGCAACGACTTGGGGGTTATAGCTTGGTCTGGCGATAACTGCAATCGGCATCAATCGCGCTATATCGCGCCAGCGCCGCCAGTGGTGAAATTGCAGCAAATTGTCGGCGCCCATAATCCAAATGAACTGCGTTTTTGGGTAGCGCGCCACCAGTTTCTTCAGCGTTTCGGCGGTGTAGACGGTGCCAAGCGCCTGTTCGATAGCGGTGACTTTAATCGGTGTGCGCTTTGTGTGTGCCTTTGCCGATGCCATCCGCGCGGGCAAAGGCGCCATGTCCGATTTGGGTTTTAACGGGTTGCCTGGAGAGACCATCCACCAATATGCATCGAGCCCAAGCGAATCCATTGCAAACAGGCTAATCGCGCGGTGCCCTTTATGCGCCGGATTGAACGATCCGCCCATGAGGCCAATCGTTTTCAAGGGCGTGTCTGGCCTTGACCGCGGACAATCCATTTATATGTCGTCAGCCCCTCCAGCGCGACGGGGCCGCGTGCGTGCAAGCGGCCAGTGGCAATGCCAATCTCAGCACCCAAGCCAAATTCGCCGCCATCGGCAAATTGGGTGGAGGCATTGTGCATGACTATGGCGCTGTCGACCTCTGCCAAAAAGCGTGCGGCGGCAGCGGCATCTTGCGTGATGATCGCATCCGTATGGTGCGAGCCATGGCGGGCAATATGCGCCATCGCGTCATCCAGCCCCGATACGACGCAGGCTGAAATGACCGAATCAAGATATTCGGTGTCCCAATCATCCGCATCGGCAGACACGGTGCGGGCATCCAGCTCCATCAATATATCGTCCGCCCGCACTTCACAGCCGGCATCCAGTAGCGCGGAAATCAACGCAACAGGCGCGGGATAATCCTGATCAATCAGCAATGTCTCCGTAGCGCCGCACACACCTGTGCGCCGCATCTTGGCATTTACGACCAAGGCTTGCGCCATTTCGGGGTCGGCATCCTTATGGACATAGCTGTGGCAAATGCCGTCAAGATGCGCGAGCACGGGCACGCGGGCTTCGTCCTGAACCCGGGCCACCAGCGACTTGCCGCCGCGCGGAATGATCATGTCGATCGCCCCTTGTGCGCGCAGCATTGCGCCGACCACCGCGCGGTCCTGCGTCGGAACCAGCTGCACGGCGTCGGCGGGCAGGCCAGCGTGCGTTACGCCCTGCACCATCGCCGCGTGGATCGCACGGTTGCTGTGTACCGCCTCGCTACCGCCGCGTAAGATGACGGCGTTGCCCGAGCGCAACCCTAAGGCCGCTGCATCGGCAGTCACATTGGGTCGGCTTTCATAAATAATGCCAAGCACGCCCACAGGCACGCGGACGCGTTCCATGACAAGGCCATTGGGCCGGCTGCGGCTGTCGATGATTTGCCCGACGGGATCTTCGAGCGTTGCGACCTGTTCCACCGCGGATGCCATCGCCGCGATGCGGCCTTCATCCAGCTTCAGCCGGTCCAACATCGCAGGGGATATCCCAGCCGCCACCGCAGCGGCCACATCTTTGGCATTCGCGGCAAGAATATCTGCCACGCTGGCACGCAAGGCAGCGGCAGCGGCCAGCAACGCAGACGCCTTGGTCGCATCATTGGCACCCGCCAAACACCGCGCGGCGGAGCGTGCATTGGCCGTCATGTTGGCCATCAAGGTGTCGTTGTCGGTCATCATCTGCAACTCGTAGAGAAATGGCGTCAAAAGGGAAAGTAATCCGCTTTATTTGACACGCATCATTTATGAAACACATGCGAATCGGTGCAATGTCATTGAATTTACATATTTTTACGCGGATTTTCAGGCCCAAATATACCAAATTAAACATATCCAAATGTTATTTTAACAATGTTTTCCACAACTCATCGCACGACTCACCCGACTCGTCACGAGTCGGGTGCACGCGATTCGCTAGGTCTCCCTTCGTCTGCTACGAGCCGTCTTCGAACTTAAAAACGGGGTGGTTTGTGTCGCTTAAGACCAGAATGGCCGGTTGGAAAAACCGCGCCGCTGGATGGTTTATTGACCGCGAGTTTTTCATGCGGGCCAATGGCCAAGTCCGGTTCTTGAAGATATCTGCGCGCCTGCAACGCCGCGCTGCTGGCACCCTCGCGTCTGTTCTCGGGCTCTGGTTAGTGGTTACTTTTGGCATGGCGATCAATCAAGTGACCCTCAGCGCGCAGCGTGTTGCGCTGAACGAACAGGAAGCCAAGGTCGAATCGGCCGAAGAGCGCGTGGCAAGCTATCGCGGTTCAATCAACGAAGTGACCAAGGATTTGGAACGTCGGCAGGAAATGCTCGAAAGCCTAGGCGACCAATATCTGGGTGACCTGAACGAAGCCGGGGCTTCAGCGCCGACCGCATCCACCGCAGCCGAACAAGACAAGGCCGTAAAGACCATCAGTGCAATGGTACCCGAAGCCGCTGGCCTTGCCCGCATAGAGGCACGGCAAATTCGCTTTGCAGAACAAATGACCAAAATGGCGCAGACGCGGACCTTGAAGGCCGAAGCTGCCATTCGCCAATTTGGCCTGAACCCCGAGATCCTGGCACGCCAAGCCCGCAACGCGCAGGGCGGTCTGTTCGAACCGTTCTTTGGCACAGGCAAAAAGGACGTCCGTGATCCGCGCTTTTTGAAACTTGCCGCCTCGCTTGGCCGCATGGACGCAATGGAGCGCGCATTGGCCGCAATCCCGACCGCGATGCCAGCATCCGTCATGTATATGTCCAGCGGCTTTGGCTATCGCAGCGATCCGTTCACGGGCGCCGGCGCCATGCATGCCGGTCTGGACTTTAAGGGCCCAGTTGGAACACCCATTTTTTCGGCAGCCGAAGGCAAAGTGACGCTCGCTGGCTTTAATGGCGGCTATGGCAAAAGTGTTGAGATTACGCATGCCAATGGCTTACTAACGCGCTATGCGCATTTGTCGGGCGTAAATGTCCGGCCGGGTCAAATGGTTGAACGGGGTGTTCAAATCGGACGGATGGGTAGCACAGGTCGTTCGACCGGCAGCCACCTGCATTTCGAGGTGCGCATGAACGGTCAGGCTATCAACCCGCGTAAGTTTTTGGAGGCAAATCCAGATGTTCTCAAAGTCCAAACCATCGCCGGACTCCGTGCCGACTCTGCAGCAAAGGAGTAACGCTAGCGTGCGTAACAATTCTGGTCATACATTTTCCATCATCGCCGCCGACGTTGAAATTGTCGGCAATGTGTCAGCGCGCGTTGACCTGCATGTCGACGGCAAGGTGCAAGGCGACGTAACCTGCGGCAATCTGGTGCAGGGCGAAGGCAGCATAATCGCGGGCAAAGTCATCGCCGAATCGGCAAAGCTTTCCGGCCATGTCGAAGGTTCGATTGAGGCCAATGACCTCGTCATTGAATCCACCGCGCGAATTATAGGCGACGTTGTCTATAGCAACCTAACCATCGCGCCCGGCGGCCAGATTGAAGGCAAATTTCGCCACAAATCATCCACGACGCCAAACATCGCACGCGCTGCGGCCACTGTCGGCAAAGTCACCGATCAGTTGATACTCGGGGCGGATTCGAAGGTCGCATAAGCAGGCCCCTGTCGTCCTGAACTTGGTTCGGCTCTGCCAGCCTTCGGCTTCAGGGTCTTACGTCCCCGCACACCCGTCATCCTGAACGCGTTTCAGGTTCCATTTTTCTGTTCGCGCACAGGGCATGCTGTACAATAAAAAAGGCCCGAACCATAACAGGTCCGGGCCATGAGTTAGATGTTCGCGGGAGGAACATATGAAGGCGGCGGGGCATAAAGGAGAGGAGAAACGCCCCACCACCAAGTCGTAAAGCTCAATAATTATAGGCACGCTCACCATGTTCGGTGATGTCGAGGCCTTCGCGTTCTGCGTCGGCATCGGGCCGCAGGCCAATGGTCTTGTCGAGGATGAAGAACAGGACGGCAGAACCGATACCCGACCAGAGCAGCGTCAGGGTGACCGCTTTAATCTGGGTGACCAACTGGCCCGCCATGTCATATTCACCAGCAACTGCCGGGAAGACGGTATAGTCGAGCCAGCCCTGACCGCCTAGTGACGGGTCGGCAACGATGGCGGTGCCGATCGCGCCGACAATCCCGCCGACGCAGTGCACGCCGAAGACGTCGAGCGTGTCGTCATATTTCAGCTTGTTCTTCACATAAGCGACGAAGACATAGCAGACGCCGGATGCGATAAAGCCGAGCAGAATGGATGTCATGGGCGCTGCAAATCCGCTGGCTGGTGTGATGGCAACAAGGCCAGCAACCGCACCCGTAACCGCACCGAGCAATGATGGTTTACCATGGTGGAACTGTTCAATCAGGCACCAAGCAACGGCAGCAGCAGCAGTCGCAACAAAGGTGTTGATGAATGCAAGTGCGGCAAGTCCGTTGGCTTCAAGGTTGGACCCAGCATTAAAGCCGAACCAGCCCACCCACAGAAGCGAGGCACCGATCATCGTCATGGTCATTGAGTGCGGCGGTGTCGCTTCCTTGCCGTAACCGATGCGCTTGCCGATCATGATGCAGCCCACAAGGCCCGCGATGCCGGCGTTGATGTGCACCACCGTGCCGCCAGCGAAGTCAAGTGCACCCATGCCCCATAAATAGCCCATGTCCGTTGGTGCATCGACGAGGAAGTCCGGGCCAGCCCAGTACCAGACCATGTGCGCGATCGGGAAATAGACGACCGTAAGCCAGGCCACCACAAATAGGATTAATGGCGTGAACTTGATCCGCTCTGCAAATGCCCCGACGATCAACGCCGGCGTGATGCAGGCAAAGGTCATTTGGAACACCACAAAGGCATATTCCGGAATATAGACATTGTTCGAGAAGGTCGCCGCAACCGTGGTTGCATCAACGCCCTGCAAGAACAATTTGGAGAAGCCGCCGATGAACGGCGTGCCGCTGGTAAAGGCGAGCGTGTAGCCCCAGCTAACCCAGACAAGCGCCGCGACGGACACTATCATGAATACCTGCATCAACAGGCTCAACATATTCTTTGTGCGCACAAGGCCGCCGTAGAACAATGCCAATGCAGGAACCGACATCAGCAGGACGAGCGCGGAGCTGATCAGCATCCAAGTCGTATCGCCTTTATCGACCATGCCGGCCATTTGTTCGACTGTCGGTGCCTTGATCGGGCCATCGGCGACCGCAGCTGTTGCTGCGACCTGGGCCACAGCAGCGCCAGCCGCCGCTACGCCATCAGCCGCTTTCTCCGCAGCCTCCTGCGCAAAAGCGGGCAAGGCGGCGAACATAGTCGCCCCTGCCGCGCCTAGAAATTTCAGTGTCTTTGACATTATCTGGTTCCCCTAGCTTGATAGTATCGCGTCAAAGCGCGGTTTCGTTGGTGTCGCCCGTGCGGATGCGCAACGCACCAGCAAGTTCGAATTCGAAGATTTTGCCATCTCCAATCGCGCCGGTTTCGGCAGCGTGCTGAATGGCCTCGATCACGGCAGGTGCCTGATCGGATGCACAGGCGACCTCGATTTTCACCTTAGGCACCATGTTGGTTGCATATTCAGCCCCGCGGTAAATTTCGGTCTGACCCTTCTGCCTGCCAAAGCCTTTAACCTCAGTCACAGTCATACCCGACACACCAAGCGCGGTGAGCGCCTCGCGTACCGGGTCCAGCTTGTGCGGTTTAATAACGGCTATAATATATTTCATGCACACCCCCATTTGGTTTGTGCAGTGCAATATGCAAACGCCGTGCCAGAAAACGCAAAGGACGCGAAACAGGGGGTTTTAAGATTATTGCGGCGGAATTGCGCGCGCAATACGCACATTAATTGCCCATTATTTAATCAGTGATTTATGGCTGCCTAATATTTAAGCATTTAACCAAATCGCAGATCCGCCCATAAGGGTAAATGGTCCGACGCTTGCTTCGACAAGGGCGAGATATGGCAGTCGGCGGCACTGACCTTTACATCATGGCTGACGATGATGCGATCAAGTCGGGCAACCGGGCGCGAGGTATGGAAACTTTTGGGGGTGCGCACCAACCGGTGATGGTGAAAGGCAAGCTCGCTCAGCGCGCCGCTGTCCGACCATTGGTTGAAATCCCCCATCATCACCGTTGGCATATGAAGCGGGTTGGCATCAATCGCGGCGAGCAATGCGCGGATCTGCTTACGCCGCCATAGGCCGGATAAATCGAGATGCACGCCAATCACGCGCAACGGATGCCCGTTCACCGAAAGCTCTGCCATTACCGCGCCGCGCGGCTCCAATGTGGGCATATCGATAAGCTCGGCACGGCGGACCTCAATCCCCTTGCGCAATAATATGGCGTTGCCATGCCAGCCAATCGCCGCCGGACGAAAATTCAGCGGCACGGGCACATAAGGCGTCTCGGCCTCCAACATCGCCAGCGGCAACGCACTGACCCGCGCGCCAAAGCGGCGGTCCACCTCTTGCAGCGTGACAATATCGGCATCGATTTCATTCAGAACCGACAGGATGCGTGCAGGGTCGCGGCGTTGATCCAACCCCACCGCTTTACGGATATTATAGGTCGCAACCTTGATCGCGTGGCTCATTTTGGCATCATGCGGTCACATCAGCCATATACGGGTTCTGGCCGAATATGTGCATTGATCAGCCGGCCGTCCCGCCCACCGTCAGCGCGCTGACCAAAGTGGTTGGTTGACCAACGCCAGCCGGTACGCTTTGCCCCGCCTTGCCGCAAACGCCAACGCCTTCATCGAGCGCCATGTCATTGCCAAGGCCGATGACCTTATTCAACGCGGTTGGACCATCGCCAATCAAGGTCGCGCCCTTGATCGGGTCGCCAAGCTTGCCGTCCTTGACCAAATAGGCCTCGGTGCAGCTGAACACGAATTTGCCCGACACAATGTCGACTTGCCCGCCGCCAAAGCTTTTGGCGAAAATTCCGTTTTTGACGCGGCTTAAAAGTTCGGCAGGGTCGTCATTGCCGCTGCGCATAAACGTATTGGTCATGCGCGGCATCGGCGCATGGGCAAAGCTTTCGCGGCGGCCGTTTCCAGTGGGTTCGACACCCATCAGGCGGGCGTTCATGCGGTCCTGCATATACGCGCGCAAGATACCGTCTTCGATCAGGACATTTTCCTGAGTCGGCGTGCCTTCATCATCAATCGACAGCGAACCGCGCCGGTTCTGCATCGTCCCATCATCGACAACGGTAACGCCAGGCGCGGCAACGCGCTGCCCGATTTTGCCGGAGAACGCGCTGCTGCCCTTGCGGTTGAAATCGCCTTCAAGGCCATGGCCCACCGCCTCATGCAGCAACACACCCGGCCAGCCGGGTCCAAGCAATACCGTCATTTCGCCAGCGGGTGCAGCGACCGAGCGCAGGTTGGTCAGCGCCTGCGCCAATGCGACGTCAATCGCATGTTCCCATTCATGCTCTTCAAACAATTTGTCATAGAGAAACCGCCCGCCAAAGCCGTAATTTCCGGTTTCGCGGCGTTCGCCATCTTGCGCGACAATGCCCACATTGAGGCGTACCAGAGGCCGCACATCGGTGGCAACAAAGCCATCGGCGCGGACGATTTCAACGACGCTCCAGCTGGCCGACAGGCTGACGCTCACTTGCGCGACACGCGGGTCACGCGCACGGGCGGCGGCGTCGATTTGCTGGCATAACGCAACCTTCTGCGCAAAGGGCACCAGTTCAAGCGGATTGCCGTCAGTGTATAAATGTCGGTTGTTCTGGCGCGGTGGCGGGGCGGGTTGTTCCTTCGCAGGATCCAACAGCTTCAGTGTTTCGCCAGCACGGCGGATGGCAGATTCGCTCATGTCATTGGCGTGGCTGAACCCCGTCATTTCGCCCGACACGCCGCGCAGGCCAAAACCCGACCCCGTCGAATAATCCGCCATTTTCAAGCGGCCATCGTCAAAGCCGAAACTCTCGCTCGCGCTATATTGCAGGTACAATTCACCATCATCGCATGCCTTCAGCGCGTCACGCGTTATGCGCTGCGCCGCGTCAGGGTCGAGAAGGCCGGATTGGTAAAGATAGGAGCGTGGATCAGTATAAGTCATCCCGCCTATATGGGACGGTGCGGCGGCGGTTGAAAGCCCAATCTCTCAATTTCCTATGGAACGCCGCAAGTAAAATGCTGGAACCGAAGGCGGGCAGCGCACAAACAGGGTCAACATGACGGGGGAGGAAATTAGCCGTTGCCGTTGAATAAACGCAAAGTTGGTTTTCTCAAACGCATTACCCCCCTAAAGCCCACCAGATGACCACGCGATTCCAGTTTTCGATTACCGCCACCGATGGCAAGGCCCGTACAGGCAGCATCCAGATGTGGCGCGGCGAAATCCGCACGCCGGCGTTCATGCCCGTTGGCACCGCCGCCACCGTTAAGGCGATGCGCCCTGCCGAAGTGCGCGCAACCGGCGCGGACATCATCCTTGGCAACACCTATCACCTGATGCTCCGCCCCGGCGCGGAGCGTGTGGCGCGGCTGGGGGGCTTGCATCAATTTTCGGGATGGGACCGGCCGATCTTGACCGACAGCGGCGGTTATCAAGTCATGAGCCTATCGGCATTGCGCAAGATCACCGAAGAGGGCGTGTCGTTCCAAAGCCATTTGGACGGGTCCAAACATATGTTGTCGCCCGAACGCTCGATGGAAATTCAGCGGTTGCTGGGCTCCGACATTGTCATGGCCTTTGACGAGTGCCCCGCCAATGGCGTCTCGCGTGATGAAGCGATTAAGTCGATGGAACTGTCGATGCGCTGGGCGAAGCGTTCACGCGACGGCTTTGATGCCGGCGGCGAACATGCGGAGCGCGCAGCCTTGTTCGGTATTCAGCAAGGGTCGCTGGACGAAGAATTGCGCAAGCGATCCGCCGATGCGCTCATCGACATTGGTTTTGATGGTTATGCCGTCGGCGGCCTTGCGGTGGGTGAAGGGCAAGAGGCGATGTTTGGTTGCCTCGATTATGCACCCGACCAATTGCCCGCCGACCGGCCACGTTACTTAATGGGGGTTGGTAAGCCCGATGATCTGGTCGGCGCGGTCGAGCGCGGTATTGATATGTTCGATTGCGTGCTGCCGACACGGTCAGGCCGCAATGGGCAGGCGTTCACGCATCATGGCCCGATCAACATCCGCAACGCCAAATTTGCCGAGGATCAAGGGCCAATTGACGACCTTTGCACATGCCCCGTCTGCGCGACATGGACCCGCGCTTATGTGCATCACCTGATCCGTTCGGGCGAAATATTGGGCGCGATGCTGATGACTCAGCACAATCTGCATTATTACCAGATGCTAATGGCCGACATGCGCGCGGCGATAGCGCAAGGGCGCTTTGCGGCTTTTGCCCAAGATTTCCGGCGGGATTATGTACAAGGTAAAGACAAAGGATAAATGATGGAGCGCGTCGCAGAAGCCATCGCACGCGCCTACGCCAACAGCCCGTTTCTGGCGGGGTTGGTGGACCGCAACGCAGACCTTATGCCGCTCATCCACGCAGGCGACTTTGACACAGCGCTCGCCAATGCCCTCGCTCGGGACGCAGACACGGTCGGCATCGCATTGCGCAAGCAAAGGCAGGGCGTCGCGCTTGTCACGGCTATTGCTGACCTAGCTGGCGTCTGGGACCTGACGCGCGTCACGCATATCCTGTCGGATTTTGCTGACCATGCACTCGACCAAGCCATAGAGGCCGCGATTCAAGAACGTATGCCGGGCGCACCCAATCAAGGCTTTGCCGTCATCGCTTTGGGCAAGCATGGCGGGCGGGAGTTGAATTATTCTTCGGATATTGACCCGATATTCCTGTTTGATCCCAAAACCCTGCCCCACCGCGAAGGGGAAGACGTGGCGGAGGCTGCGGTGCGTTATGGCCGCCGCGTGATTGCGCTTTTGTCGGCGCTCGACGGCGACGGTTATGTGTTTCGCGTCGACATGCGGCTACGCCCTTCGCCTGAGGTCAGCCCCATCGTCCTGCCCGTCGAAGCGGCCATTGGCTATTATGAATCGAGTGCGCTCGCGTGGGAGCAAGCTGCCTTCATCCGCGCACGGGTAAGCTCCGGCGACCGGGCGTTGGGCGCCTATTTCATGCAGGCGATTACACCCTTTATCTGGCGTAAATCACTGGATTTCGGGCAGTTGAAGAATATCACCGCGATGACGGCACAAATCCGCGATCATTATGCCAAGGGGCAGAAAATGGGCCTCGGTTTCGACCTGAAGCGCGGCCATGGCGGGATCCGCGAGTGTGAATTTTTCGCCCAAGCGCATCAGCTTATCCATGGCGGCCGCGACCCGGTTTTGCGCGTGCCGGACACCCGCGCCGCATTACAGGCGCTGGCGGCGGCTGGACCGATTAGCGCGCAAGAGGCAGAGACCTTGTCATCCGCCTACACCGATTTGCGGACATTCGAACACCGCCTGCAAATGCACAGTGACCGGCAAACGCATGAGATACCCGCCAACCGCGATACCGCCGATGCCGTGGCGCGGCTGCATGGTCTGGCCGATGCCGACGCGTTGATTGCCGCCATTCAGCCAATCACTGCGCAGGTCGCGGCAATCTATGACCGGATGGTGGACGCAGGCGGCAGCGAAGGGCCGCGCATGGCGGACGAAGGCCTGCCGCTTGAGGAGCAGCTGACCGATTTGGGCTATGCTGACCCAGCCGCCGTGATGCAGCGTTTGGCCCGCTGGCGCAGCGGCAAGATCCGCGCGATCCGGAGCGAATCGGCGCGCGACGCGTTTGAAACGGTGCTGCCCGCGATCATGGCGGCATTGGCGCAAGCACCGGATTCGGACCGCGCCATCGCGCGTTTCGACAATATGATTGAGGCGATGCCCAGCGCAATCAACGTCTTCCGCTTGCTGGAGGCGCGCCCCGGCCTGCTGCAATTGGTCGGCGATATTTTAAGCTATGCGCCCACATTGGCCGACGATTTGGGCCGTCAGAGCCGCTATCTTGATGCGCTTATAGATACCAGCGCGATGCATTTGCCCGGCGACGTAGCGGCGTTGCAGGACGCGATGCAGCGTCGGATTGGCGACGCCGATTATCAATCAACGCTCGATATTGTCCGCGATTATGTCGGCGAAAAACGCTTTGCGCTTGGCGTGCAGTTGATCGAAGGGCGCAGGGACGCCCTCGATATTGCACGCAGCTACGCGCATTTGGCCGAAGCATCCTTGCAGACATTGACCGCAGCGACGGTCGCCGAATTTGAAAAGGCGCATGGCAAGATTGCGCGCAGTGAGCTGATTATCTTGGCGCTGGGCAGGCTTGGCGGGGAAGCGTTAACGCATGCGTCGGACTTGGACCTCATCCTCCTGTTCAACGGCGATCACCTTGCGGAGTCCGACGGACCACGCGTGCTTGGCGCCACGCAATATTTCAATCGGCTGACGCAGCGGGTCATCGCCGCGATGTCGGTAGCGACCGCATCCGGCGCTTTATATGAAGTCGACACGCGGCTTCGGCCCTCCGGCGCGGATGGGTTGCTGTGCGCGTCGGTCAAAAGCTTTGCCCAATATCAGCGCGACGATGCCTGGACATGGGAGCATATGGCACTGACAAGGGCGCGTGTGCTGTTTGGTTCCGCCGATGCACGGCGCGCCGTTGCGGAGATCGTCTGGGATGTTTTGAACACTCCGCGCGATAGCGTCCGGCTGCACACAGACATCGCGACAATGCGCAAGGATATGGCCGCGCACAAGCCACCCAAGGGCCCGTTGGACGTCAAGCTGCTGCCCGGCGGATTGGTGGATATGGAGTTCATAACTCACGCCCTTCAGCTGCAGACACATGCGGGTATCAAACCACAGCTTGGCCCGGCAATTGACGCTTTGGTGGTGGCTGGACATTTGCCGGCAGAATTTGCCAAGGCCTTTGCGTTGATGTCGCGGTTGCTGGTCATGATACGTTTGATCGCGCCCGACTGCGCCACCCCGCCCGAGGCGGCCCAACTTCTGATTGCGCACAGCCTTGGTTTTGCAGATTGGGACGGTTTAATGAATGCGATTCGGGATTATCGGAGGCTTGTCATCGCCCAATGGCACAGCTTATTTGGTCCACGCGATTTTTGAAAAGGAACGAAATATGACCGAAATAAATGACACGCTGCCCGATGTCACCGTCGCCGATAGCGCTGGCAATGCCGTCAATCTTGCTGGTTTGCAGGGACCGTTCGTGCTGTATTTTTACCCCAAAGCAGACACGCCGGGTTGCACCAATGAGGCCAAGGATTTCACGGAACTCGCCAGCGACTTTGCCGCGCTGGGTTGCCCTGTTTACGGCATGTCGAAAGACAAGCCCGCCAAGCTTGCCAAATTTGCCGCGAAATATGCGTTACATGTCAATTTGCTGTCGGACGAAGCGAGCGACGCCACCGAACAAATGGGCGCTTGGGTGGAGAAATCCATGTACGGTAAACTCTATATGGGCATTGACCGGTCGACATATCTGGTCGGCAAAGACGGCAAGGTTGCGCAACTGTGGCGCAAGGTGAAGGTCAAGGACCACGCGGCAGAGGTGCTGGCTGCGGCGAAGGGTTTGTAAGTAAGACCTCAGCAACCCATTCCATCGCCCGATGACAGGCCGCGGGTGATTCGGGGGCGGTGCACCGCCTGAATTACGCCTACAACGGGGAAATCTCCCACATTTCGGCGGGAACAAACGCGTTGGAGGGGCGTTGTTACAAGTGCCAGTTATTGCCAAAACCATGTTGAAAATACTGGTAAACCGCCACTTTTGTGGGTCGCTGAACGCTCCATTCAACGACTCAACGCATTTGAGCGCCGGTTTGTCCCGCGATTATTGTGGGGATGTTGCATTCGTTTGAACCATCGGACACCACCCCTTTTACACGGGATGGGCAGGTCAACTGTTCCGATCAATCTTCGGGACTGCGTCAGAAATGGCGCGGGTCGCAACAAAAAGGTAAGTACTCATCATGGTATCCAGCGCTTTGGCTTCGTGCCAATCACTGATCCTTAAAGCTGCGTCCGCTCTTGGCATCTTGGTCGCTGTTTCAGTTGCCACACCTGCGCTTGCAAATTCGGCTGCCGCATCATCCGACACTTTCCGCATCTCCTCCGACGATCTTAAAGCAAACCAAAGCGCTCTTGGGTTTTCGGATCCAGAATTTCGTGCATTGAACGACAGCTGGGGCCGCATTAACGGCACCGCTATCAAGGTCGAAGTTGCTGTTCCTTCCATCAACCCTGTTGAGATCATGAAATTCTCCAGCGGTTACGGATATCGCGAAGCGCCAATGCGCGGCGCAAGTCGCAACCACCAAGGCTTGGATATTCCTGGCGCAGTGGGCTCGCCAATCTTTGCAACCGCAGACGGCACTGTTGGCCGTGCGGAATGGGTTGGCGGATATGGCAAGTTGGTTGAAATCAACCATGGCAACGCGGTGCAAACCCGTTACGGCCATCTGTCCGCGATGAATGTGATCCCGGGCCAGCGCATCCGCAAGGGTGACATATTGGGCTATATGGGTTCAACCGGCCGTTCAACCGGAAGCCATCTGCATTATGAAGTGCGTATCGCTGGTGAGGCGATCAACCCAACTGCATTTCTTGCGCCACTGAAGTCAGACCCAAGCGGTGCAAAACTCTTGCTAGCTTCGAAAGCTACTGATACCAGATCAATAGGCGGTCCTGCTGAAGGCGAGTAAGCGGACAAGCCAACGCATCACCTTTGGGAGAGGGTGTATTCTTGGGGCTGGCATTGGAAACTTTGCCGCCCCTTTTCTTTATGTGCTGATTGGCCTACATTAACCTTATGACCGAAACCGAAGTCATTTCCATGACGCCCGTTATTTCCATGACAGCCAATGCCGCGCGCCGTGTGGCCGAAATCGCGACGAAGCTCGGCAAAGACCCGGTGCTTCGGCTTTCGGTGGATGGTGGCGGTTGTTCGGGCTTTCAATATCGCTTTGGTTTGGCCGACTCGATTGAGACCGACGATATTCAAGCGCAGGGCGAGGGCGCATCCTTAGTCGTTGATCCCATCAGCCTTGATCTTGTGCGCGGATCAGCGGTGGATTTTGTCGAATCGCTTGGCGGCAAGAGCTTCAAGGTCACCAACCCGCAAGCGCAAGCCGGTTGCGGCTGTGGATCAAGCTTTTCGGTTTGATGCGATAGCGCGCACCCGCTAGGGCCGCTACATGCGTATCGCGACTTACAACATCAACGGCGTCAAAGCGCGCCTTCCCCGACTGCTCGAATGGCTGGAGGAAACCCAGCCCGATATTGCCTGTTTGCAGGAAGTGAAGTCGCAGGATGAGGGCTTTCCCATCGCGGACTTCGAACGTGCTGGTTATGGCGCGATTTGGCACGGGCAAAAATCGTTTAACGGCGTCGCCATTCTTGCCAAGGGCGCGCAACCCGCAGAGACGCAGCGCACCTTGCCGGGCGATCCGCTGGACGAACATGCCCGCTATCTGGAGGCAGATGTTTTCGGGCTTCGCGTCGCCAGCATCTATCTGCCCAATGGCAATCCGCAACCGGGGCCAAAATTCGACTATAAGCTGGCATGGATGCAGCGGCTATATGCCCGCGCGGCCGAATTGCTGGCGGCGGAGATACCAGCGATACTGGCCGGCGATTATAATGTCATTCCGCACGCGCATGACATTTGGGCACCCAGCGCAATGCTGGACGATGCCTTGCGCCAGCCTGAAAGCATCGCGGCCTATCGCGCGTTGCTTGGCCAGGGCTGGACCGACGCGCTGGCCACCCATTACCCGCAAGGCGGGGTGTGGACGTTTTGGGATTTTCAGGCGGGCGCATGGCAACGCGACCATGGCTTTCGCATTGACCATCTGCTGTTGAGCCCGGTTGTCGCAGATCGCCTGACCAGTTGCGGCGTCGACAAGGACCATCGTGGCCGCGAAAAAGCCAGCGACCACGCGCCAACTTGGGTCGAATTGGCGGACTAAAACAGATATTGTAGCACTCGCTACATTTTGTTATACAGGCCCCATCATTTGGGAGGCTTCACCATGACCTTATTCCGCATTTTCTGTGCTGCAATCATTGCCGCAGTGGGCATCTATACGACAATCGTCATCGCGAACCACGGCATGGGCCTGTATCCGATATTTTTCGGCGACATCGCGGACATGACGTGGCGCGGACAGTTCAATGTCGATTTCTTGTGCTTTCTCCTAATGTCTGGCGCTTGGGTCGCATGGCGGCACGCATTTTCGCTGAATGGACTATTGCTGGGATTTGCGGCCTTCAATCTTGGCGCGCCGTTTTTGGCAGGCTATCTGTTGATCGAAGGATACCGAAACAAAGGCGATAGTGCCGCGCTTCTTTTGGGCCGCCTACGGGCCGCGCGCAGCCGCTAAAGCGCCTTGGCGTTTACATCATCAAGGCCAATGCTTTTCAGGAACAGCATGCCTTCCATGCTGACCAGCAAGCGGGCGGCATCAATATCGCGTTGCGCGTCCGTGTCGGACTTCAGCTGGGCCCTGCCCCACTCTAAAAAGCCACGTCCAATCTGTTCGCCGACCGCGCGGTAGAACGCATCCCCCATCGCCGCGCGCGCCGCAACCTGAAGCCAGATGCGCATATAGGGCCACAATGCCTCTTCGAACAAAATGTCGGCAAATTGGCGGCGCAATTGTTCCAAGGGCAGGGGTTCGGATGCGGTCCGCGCGGAGATCAATTCCACCAACCGCGCCGAAATCTGCTCCAACACCGCAGTGATAATCTGCGCCTTGTCGTTAAAATAATAGAGCAGCATCCGGTCGCTGGTGCCCGCCGCCTTGGCCAGCGGGCGCAAGCTTGCCGCCGACAATCCTTCTGCCAGGACATAATCGGTCAATCGCTGGATAATCTCCGCGCGGCGGGTGTAATTCTTGCTCACGCGCCCAGCATAGCGCGTCAAAGACAGCGGTGGCAACTGGACAGCGCGCGCCAGTATCACTATCGGCTTGGCATGCCAGACTCTAATTTATCCGCTCAGCCTTCCGACTCCATCCTGATCATCGATTTCGGATCGCAGGTCACCCAGCTTATCGCCCGCCGCGTGCGCGAAGCTGGCGTCTATTCCGAGATTGCCCCGTTCAACAATGCCGAAGCCGCGTTTGCGCGGATGCAACCAAAGGGCATCATCTTATCAGGCGGCCCAGCCTCCACCACGCACGCCGATTCCCCGCGTGCACCGCAATGCGTATTCGACAGCGGCTTGCCCATTCTTGGCATTTGTTATGGCCAGCAAACGATGATGATGCAGCTGGGCGGACATGTCAGCGCAGGCGACGGCGGCGAATTTGGCCGCGCATCAATTGCGGTGGAAAAACCCTGCGCCTTGTTCGACGGCCTTTGGGAAAGTGGCGAGACGCATCAGGTGTGGATGAGCCATGGTGACAAGGTCACGAGCCTTGCCCCAGGCTTTGAAGTCGTCGCGACCAGTGATGGCGCGCCTTATGCCTTCATCGCCGACGAAGCGCGGCAATATTATGGCATCCAGTTCCACCCCGAAGTGGTCCATACGCCAGATGGCGCGAAGCTGATTTCCAGTTTCGTCCGCAATGTCTGTGGCTTGGCTGGCGACTGGACGATGGCCGAATTTCGCGCGACGAAGATCGCCGAAATCCGCGCGCAAGTCGGCTCAGGCCGGGTCATTTGCGGACTATCGGGCGGCGTCGATAGCTCCGTGGCCGCAATCCTCATTCACGAGGCGATCGGCGCGCAACTGACTTGCGTCTTTGTTGACCATGGCTTGCTGCGCATGAATGAACGCGAACAGGTCGAAACCTTGTTCCGCGACCATTATAACATCCCGCTTGTTGTCGTGGACGCTGAAGAACGCTTTATGGCGGGCTTGGCGGGTGTCACCGACCCCGAGGCGAAACGCAAATTCATTGGCGCGGAATTCATCAACGTATTTGACGAAGAAGCCAAGAAAATCGGCGGTGCAGATTTCTTGGCGCAAGGCACGCTCTACCCCGATGTGATCGAAAGCGTCAGCTTCACGGGCGGACCATCGGTCACGATCAAAAGCCACCATAATGTCGGCGGCCTGCCTGCGCGGATGAATATGAAATTGGTCGAACCCTTGCGCGAATTGTTCAAGGACGAAGTCCGCGTCTTGGGCCGTGAGCTTGGGCTTAACGACCAATTTGTCGGCCGCCATCCCTTCCCCGGCCCCGGCCTTGCCATCCGCATCCCGGGCGAAGTGACCAAAGAACGCTGCGATGTGTTGCGCAAGGCGGACGCCGTCTATCTCGAAGAAATCCGCAATGCCGGACTATATGACGCGATCTGGCAGGCCTTCGCCGTCCTCCTGCCCGTCCGCACCGTGGGCGTGATGGGTGATAGCCGCACCTATGACAATGTCTGCGCCTTGCGCGCAGTGACCTCCACCGATGGCATGACAGCCGACATTTATCCCTTTGAAAGCGCCTTTCTGAGCCGCGTATCAACGCGCATCATCAATGAAGTCAAAGGCATCAACCGCGTGGTCTATGATTATACATCAAAGCCACCCGGAACGATCGAGTGGGAGTAGAATGCGTTACTAAATCATTGATTTAATATCATTAATTAGTTACACAAAACATTCACGACGCACAAAAAATCGTTTGTTTCCAGTTCCAGCAAGCTTATTGTTGCACAGCTACTTACACATTCTTGTCACTACTCTAAATCGTAGGCGACATTGCTGTTTGGGTGCGCTTGAGGGGAAATAGACAATGTCACATCGAGTTAAGGCTGATGATGGTCGTATATGGCTGTTTGATAAGGTGCTTATCGAGCAGCGAGGTGACTACTGGCACTTTAGAATGTGGCTTGATGGTGAGAACAAATATGTTCGTGAAAGCTTAAAAACCCGCGATTTAGAGACAGCAAAAAAACGAGCAGAAGATCGTTACATCGAGCTTCGTTCAGATCAGAAGTCTGGCAAACGCTACTTCTCGATTACAGCAGAAGAAGGGGTGAATCTCTATCTCGCTAACAAACAAAAGCTGGTCGAACTCAAGACAATCACAAAGGGGCGTCACGGCACAATATCAACGCATCTTAGACATTGGCTCGACTACATCAATCGTGACACAAAGCTGAAGGAACTGGAACGAAACGCTGCGGAAGGCTACTTCGCTTATCGTATCAAAAACGCAAAGCACGGCATCGCACATACAACGCTTGCAAACGAGCAAGGCACTATCAACGCAATGATGGCGTATCTTTTTCGTGCAAAACAGAGTGTCGTCGAAGCGTTCGATTTCCCCAAGCTTAGTAAGTATGAAATCGACAACGAAGCAATTCGACGAGCTACGCTTACTAACGACGAGTATAATGCGTTGACCAAAGCAATGCGTTCATATGTCGCTCGTAAAGCAAACAAGCTCGACGATGACGAACATATGATGCGTGAGTTGGCGAGGCACTATGTGTTGATAGCAGCGAATGCGGGGCTCAGAACGGGCGAGCAGCAGCAGCTTCGCTGGTGTGATGTGAAGATGAAAAAGCACGAGCTTGGCGCAGCGATGCAAACGAAGCTACTTGCAGAAATCTATGTGCGCAAAGAGACGAGCAAGGTTCGCAAGGATCGTAAGTTATACTGTCGTGGGGGCGCTTACTTCGAACGCTGGAAAGAGCTTTCGAATCATACAAGCAGCACAGATTTGATATTCAGTCTCGACGGCAAAACACGCATTTCGAATCGTGCAATTCTCTATCATTTTCATCGTATGGTGAAGCTTGCAGGCATTGTAGATCACGAAGCACGAGGTATCGTTCCATACAGCTTACGGCACTTTATGATTACGCAAAGGGTGCTGAGTGGCTTATCGTTTCAGCAAGTCGCAGAGATGTGTGGCACGAGCGACACTGAGATCAGAAAGACATACTATCACTTGATAGATGATCGTCGTTTGGCGAACGCTGTGGCAGACTTCAGACGAGACAAAGATGGTCGTATCATTCCCATCTAACTTAAAACTTTAAAGTTAGCTCAACTGCCCAGCTGCCCTGCGCCATCATCATAAATACACTCGTAACGGAGTGAGCAATATGGGCGCTAAAACAGACGAAAATGACGGAATTCATTTATTACGAGATGCTGTGATTGCGGTCATAGATATGGCTGATGATGCCAGCAGCGATCAACTGAAGCTGGCGATGGACATATTGCTGGCTGGCACTTCGCAGCTTGGAACGATTTTCCAACGAAGATGCGTTCAGCTAGCGAACCAGAAACAACCCCGCGCTGCTAAACCACCAAAGCCAGCTCCACAGAAGAGTCCTCAGACGCAAAAGCCCAAGCCAAGCAGCACTGATACTCAAAATACTAAGAATGGCACTGAGGACCGTCCTAAGGCTGTTTCTTCAATTCAGCAGGGAATTCGTCAAGCTCAGCCAACGCTTGCAGATCAGCAACGAGCATTACGCGGATATGTTTATGGGGCTCAGAATGATGAGGTTGCGTTTCGCAAAGCTGCGAAGGCAATTGCACGATGAACGACAGGCTAATTCAAAGCCAGAAGCGGCTGCACGACAGTCTGTTTGAACTCTACATTGATGGTGGGTTGGAACTATTTCAGGCTGGCACGCACGGCTTAAAGCGTGACTTAATCATAGAGCTTGAGACAAGCGCACTGACACCAGAGAAGGGTGAAATAATTCACTACTACGCAGTCAATCGCTGGGATGAAGACGATGAGTTTGACGAGTGGGCAAAACCGTCTGTGGCATTGTCAGCGGAAGCTGAAACGATAATTGGCGTTACTAATGCCCAGCTTGCTCACTGCCGTTCAATGGATGCAGTGCTGAACGACTTCGCATCGTTCATAACAGTCTGAAATCAAATCTAAAAGACCAATTAGTGAGCGTTAGCTATTGCATTCAACCTTTCCAGATGTAACAAGCTTTCAACAATGAAATAATTGGAAGCTAAGTATAAAGAAGCAAATTTGGTCGGTCGGGCTGGTTTCTGGTTTTGAATGAAGCTGGCTGAGCGGCAACCGTTGTTATTGCGTGTCGGGGGGACGAGGAAAATGAATGATAAGGTTAAATCAATACTGCTAATTATCGGGGCGGTTTACTTTGTTGCGCTGGTTGGCTCCCGTTTTATTGATACAAAAGATCCCCAAAGCGATGCTCCCGAAATGACGTTTGAGATGGATAAATTTGTAGATGCTCTTGTGGTCGGAAGCGATGATGATGGAAGGACTAAGGAAAGTTACGTTTTACAACTTAAAAATGGATCTTTAGTTGAAATAACAAATTCCTATGTTACAGCAAAAAGCACAAATTCAGGAGGCGATTGGGGTTTAGGATTTTCTTCCAAAGTATTTAATACTGGAATGCTCGGCGCGCGAGTTGGCATACCTGACTTTAATCCTGTAGTATGTATTCTTGATAATGACGAAGAGAAAACTAGACTAACATCTACAAACTATAATATCAACTCACCGTCTGTTACAGTTACTGGTTTAGTTAGAGAGTTTAATCAAAATGGCTTAATGCTGGATGATTGTTATATAAAGTGAACAGTTTAACGGGTTTTCTGATTTAATTCTCGCTTTAAGATATCATCGGAATAGGACGCGGTTGTAGCGATGTTCGCATGCCCCATTGCTTGCTGAATCGTTTCCATCCCGATGACCGCAGCGTTCATGTAGGTGTTAAATCACCTCCAAAAAACCAATTGGTGCGCGTCAGTCATTGCATCCAACCTCTTCAGATGTAACAAGCTTTCAATAATGAAATTATTGGAAGCTAGGCATGAAAAAGCAAGGTTGGTTATCAGTTATAGCGATGACGCTAGTTCTGTCTGGCTGTGGTGGCGGCGATAGCGCCAGCCCTGCTCCAGTTCAAATACCGACGACGACGGCACCAGTTGCTCCGCCTACTCCGCCTCCTTCACCGACATTGAGATGGGTGGAGACCGTCAATTCTGTCACGGTACCGAGAGAAGCAATAGGCAATTATCGCACTCGCGCAGGGTACGGGGCGTTCGACCTCTACGGTTATCCCAAAAAATCGTTTATGTTTCCATCTGGCGGAGAATTTAACACAAAAATAAGATCGCCTAATGATCAAGATTTTTTGACACTGTCTTTCGATTCGCAAAATAGAATATTTGTAGACAAAAATCCAATTAGTCCGAAATATATTGCAGGATTTGTTAATGATATAATTGAAGGTAACTTTGGTTACGGTTCAAATAGTCTTGTCATGAGTGATTCAGGACGAGAAAGTGAGCTTGGGAACTTTGATAACCTAGATTTATCATATCTATGGAGAATGGATAAAATTAATGGCGTGTGGTCTGTAACTGAGTTTGCGAAAGAGCTTGGAAAACAGTTTTGGCACTCGAGTAATAATCCATTGGATATCAACAATGACGGCAAATTAGATTTCGCCGTTTCTAACCTTCTCTCGAATGATAAAAAGTCATTTGATAACAAGTTATTTTTGTTTGTCTCAAACGCTAATGGTCATGGATCTATAAATCTAACCGCTAATCTGTGTGCATCTCCCGGTGATATCGTGAAAAACTCAGGGAGTTCAGCCCTTATAAAGCTAGCTAATGGATCGGTTGCAGCGATCTCAATGCCGTATCTCGTAAATGCGGGCTTTACGCGCGCCGATCAAGGCTCAGTCATCTATCTAGACAAAGACGGGAAGCCTATAAAAACCGACTGCCTATCAGTTCGCGGTACATCCACAACGACCGATATGAATGATCGCGAAGGGTATAACGCAGTCAAAGTGTTCGATTTTAACAACGACGGTCGCCAAGATTTTATAGCACTCGCGGAATCTATTTCAGGCAATCAGTTTAAGAGAATTCTTTATTTCGCTCAGCAATCTGACTCAAGCTTCGCATTGGTTAACAATGATTTAGCCATACCCTCTAAGTACTCTCTTCCAAACGTGGACACTGCGGACTTTTCAGATTGGGTCGCCAATCAATTTGTTATTACAGAGATGGATACTAGCGGAAGAAAGGGTATATTCTTTCAGACAAGGTTAATAAAAAAGAGCCGAATTGATACCTTCGGTATCAGAGGCGGTATAATCATAGACGGTAGGACGGCATCACAAGTTTCGATACAACCATCATCCATATCATGGAACTCTGAGTTTAAGCCAAATTCGTATGACTACATATTCCCGACTGAAATTAATAACGACGGGATTGTCGACTTTTTATTAGTTTCAGCGAACGGGCAGTCAACGTTTGGTGTGTCAGCTCTTTTATCGACAAAATGACTTTCTAACTTGAGGGCACCTCAGATTACGTTGACCGCGTTCGCCAATTGCTCATCACTGACCCAGCAATACCCAGCAGTAGTAGCGATGTTAGCGTGACCCATAGCTTGCTGAATCGTTGCCATCCCAATGCCAGCATCATACCAAACTGGCTTCAAACGAGATTTGCCCCCTCTGAGATGAGTAGCTTCCCATACAAAGCCTTTGCCATCTGAATTGCTTCGTAAGCGTTCGTCGCTGTGACATACTGCTTTCCAAAGCCAGCTGCGTTCAAGCAGGTGTGAAGTTACCTCTATAAAAACATTTAGTTAGCGATAGGAGTTGCATCTCACCTTCTAAGACGTAATCTGCTTCCAATAATGAAATCATTTGGAGTTACAGATGAAAAACCACACATGGACGGTAGTTGCTGGAATGTCGCTAGCTCTAAGTGGTTGTGGGGGCGGCGATAGTGCCAGCCCTGCTCCAGTTCAAATACCGTCAGTGACCGCCCCAGTTACGCCGAGCCCGTCGCCCCCCACTCCGAAAAGTGGGTTTGAAAAAATCGTATCCCAGTCAGTCGATGGTTCAAAAGTCTCACTACTATGGGAGGCGCTAGCAGTTTCAGATATAAATTCTGATGGAAAATTAGACATTATTATAGCTAATGGATCAAATGGAATAAAAACTCCGATTGCACCATCCGATAATAAGACGACTTTTTTTATAAACGATGGTTCAAATCGCTTTACGTTATTAAACACTGAAAGCATTGCTCCTACAGGATGGGTAAACGACTGGATTTTTATTCCAAGTAATAATGGAAATCCATATATTGTAGGTATTGATCACGGGCGTGAAGTGGAATATATTGAAAAGTATTTTGCAAAATTGCCAGTTTATCAAATTAAAGACGGAAAAATAAATGAATTTACAAATATTATTCCAACAAATAAGCAATCTTTTTACCATAATGCATCTTCAGTAGGGGATCTAAATGGAGATGGAATTTCAGATTTTGTTATAGCAGAGCTAACTTCGACAAGTTTTTTTTCCGTTTACTATGGAGATAACAAAGATATTTTCAAAAATGTTACTTCAGACGTTTTTGGAGGTAAAAAATATAATGTACCATATTCAGGTACTGGCGTTGGGACGACTGGCGCGGCTCTCATCATAGACATTGGTAATGATGGGCAAAAAGATTTTGTTCTTCTCCCATTTTGGTATGATTCAAGTTCCGAAAGTTTTGAAGGCACTAATAGTGGTGATTTATTTATTTATAAAAACGGAAGTTTTTCTGAATACGTAAAATTTGATGCAAGGAAAGGATTGGACTTTTCACTTCCAAGCAATCGGGGATACTCATTTGCGCAGGTGCATGATTTAAATAAAGATGGCAGAGAGGATTTTGTTGCTTTAGCGGAAGACGTAAAATCAAGTGACGGCACTCAAGTTTTTATCTCATTTATACAAAATTCAGACAAAACTTTTACTCTTTCGAAAGCCTTTCCAAATGAGCCACTCGTTACTTCACATGGTTTTACAAATGTAGGTAATAGTGATTATAAATTCCAGATAATTGATGTAAATGGTGATGGTTTTTTAGATCTTTTTTGGAGCTCTTGGTTTGAAGGTAAGTCATCAAACTTAAAAAACCACTTGTTTTTTGGAGATGGTAAAGGTCATTTTTTTCGCGATGCCACTAAGGCAACCGCTATTTTCAAAGATGTTACTTGGGAAGGACCCGCAAGAACCTTTATGTCAGATTTCAACAATGATGGATTGGGTGATCTACTGGTTTTGCAATCTACAACGTCAGCTGGTGTCAAAAATCTGGTTACGCCATTGGTATTCATCAATCACGGTAAATTTTCGTAGAGTCCGACTGTGCACACTGCAAAACGGATTTGGTGCCTTCACTCGTATAAAAATATACTGTTAGTACGATGTAGAATCAGACGAAATGTGAAGGTTTTACATAAACGAACCGTGAAAAATAAACGTCATCAAAAAATAGGAGAAACATGGTTATGTCGACAGGAAAGTGTGCATTAAACGGAACGAGTTGCCAGACCAAGAATGCATCACATGCTTCTTTGTATCGGTGTAAAAATTGCGGCACTGTAGGCTGTTGGAATTGCATTGGTGGTCGCTGCGAACGATGCGGATCGACAGCGGGTGCGAACGCTATCTGACGATGCTTCAGATAACATTCACAGCATTTGCCA
>CAIJLW010000052.1 GCA_903821685.1 uncultured Sphingomonadales bacterium
ACTGTCACGCATCAGGTCCAACGGGTTGATCGTGTTGCCCAGCGACTTGGACATTTTCATGCCCTTTTGGTCCATCGTAAACCCGTGGGTCAGCACCGCATTGTAGGGCGCACGGCCCCGCGTGCCGCAGCTTTGCAGTAAGGAAGACTGGAACCAGCCACGATGCTGGTCGCTACCTTCCAGATACAAGTCCGCAGGCCATTGCAGATCAGGCCAACGTCCACTTTCAAGGACAAAGGCATGCGTGCAGCCCGAATCAAACCAGACATCAAGAATGTCGGTTACGCGCTCATAATCTGCGAGTGCGTAGTCAGGCCCAAGATATTCCTGCGCCCGTTCCTCGGACCAGCCATCGACACCCTGTGCGCGCACGCCGGCAATGATGCGCGCGTTCACGGCCGGGTCGTCGAGATATTGGTTGGTTCCCTTTTTCACAAACAAAGTGATCGGCACGCCCCATGCGCGTTGACGGGACAGCACCCAATCGGGGCGGCCTTCGACCATCGACGACAGGCGGTTGCGGCCCTTTTCGGGGATGAAGCGAGTATCCGAAATGGCGGCGACCGCCTTTTCGCGCAACGTGGCGCCAACAGTCGCTTTATCCATCGGCACAAACCATTGCGGCGTGCAACGATAAATGACTTTCGCCTTTGACCGCCAGCTGTGCGGATAGCTGTGCTTGTAATCCGCCGACGCCGCGAGCAATCCGCCAGCCGCGTGCAACGCAGTGCAGATGGGGCCGTCAGGCGCGTTGAATTTGGGATTGATGACGCTGCCTTCACCGCCCAGCCAGAGCCAGTCGGCGCGATATTTGCCATCGCCTTCGACCGCGAAAACGGGATCGATGCCATTCGCCTTGCACAGATCGAAATCATCTTCACCATGGTCCGGCGACATATGAACAAGACCAGTGCCGCTATCAGTGGTGACGAAGTCGCCTGCGAGCATTGGGCGCGGTTTCGCAAAGAAGCCGCCGAGATGGTGCATTGGGTGGCGGACGAAGGTTCCGGCGAGGTCAGCGCCTTTGCCGCGCCAAGTGACGTCGATCAGGCTCACACCATCACCGAGACGTTTGGCAAAGTCATCGACCAAAGCTTCTGCAACCAGGCATTTTTTGGAACCATTTACCGTGACTAGCCAATAGCTAACTTCTGGACCGTAAGCCAAAGCTTGGTTCACCGGTATCGTCCAAGGCGTCGTTGTCCAGATCACCGCATGCGCGCCCACCAATTCGGCAATCGGCGACTCCACAATCTCAAACGCCACGTCGATCTGCGTCGAGACGATATCTTCATATTCGACTTCAGCTTCGGCCAAGGCGGTCTTTTCGACGGGCGACCACATCACTGGCTTTGCGCCGCGATAGAGCTGGCCGCTTTCGGCGAATTTCAGCAGCTCGGCAACAATCGTTGCCTCGGCCTGAAAATCCATGGTCAGATAGGGATTGTCCCAATCGGCATTGATACCCAGCCGCTTGAGCTGCTCGCGCTGCGTATCGACCCAATTCTGGGCATAAGCGCGGCATTCGGCGCGAAATTCAACAGCGGGCACTTCGTCTTTGTTCAGCTTTTTCTTGCGATATTGCTCTTCAACCTTCCACTCAATCGGCAAGCCGTGGCAATCCCAACCGGGCACATAAGGCGCGTCTTTGCCAAGCAAAGTCTGCGTCCGCACGACCATGTCCTTGAGGATATGGTTCAGCGCATGGCCGATATGCATGTCGCCATTCGCATAAGGCGGGCCATCATGCAGGATGAACTTTTCCCGCCCACGGCGGCGATTGCGCAGCTCCGTGTAGAAATCTGCCGCCTGCCAGCGCGCTAAAATACCCGGCTCCTTCTGCGGAAGGCCAGCCTTCATCGGAAAATCGGTTTTGGGCAAGAAGACGCTGTCGCGATAGTCTTGTTTCGGTGAGTCAGCAGGTTCGGTCATATCGTGCGGGTGCTTAGGGGAGGTTGGCGCTTTAGACAACTATTTGAGCGCAAAATTGGCGAAGTAGAGTCGGTTCGCGCTGTCTAATTAAAAGTCACGCCAAAATGTCGCGCGCCTCGTCACAATCTTTCGCCATCTGCGCCATCAGCGCGTCTAGGCTATCAAACTTGGCCTCACCGCGAATGAAGGCATGGAATTCAATTTCAATATTCTGGCCATAGAGGTCTTCGGCAAAATCGAAAAAATGTGGCTCCAGCAATTCCTTGGGTGGGTCAAAGGTCGGGCGGACGCCAAGGTTTGCCGCGCCGTTGAACACGCGGCCATCGGGCAACCGCCCCTTCACCGCATAAATGCCGTAACGTGGGCGCAGATAATGGCCCATGTCGATATTGGCAGTAGGAAAACCCAAGAGTCGGCCGTTTTTGTCGCCATGCTGCACAACGCCTTCAACGGCAAAAGGCCGCGTGAGCAATGCGGTTGCGGTTGCGCAGTTGCCGTCTTGCAACGCAGTGCGAACGCGGCTTGACGAGATGACACCTGCGTGATCGACCACAGGGCCCATCGCAGTGGAGGAAAGTCCGTGCGTGGCGCCAATCGCGCGCAGCACATCAATATTGCCGCCACGCGCTTTACCAAAAGTAAAGTCCTCGCCAGTGACCACCGCCGAAAACCCAAGCCGCTCGATCAGCAATTTGACAATGAAATCGTCTGCACTGGTCGCGGCAAGTTCCGCATCGAAATCGAACACCAACATCGCATCCGCGCCCGCAGCTTCGAAAAGGCGCTGCCGCTGATCAAGCGTTGTCAGCCGGAACCAAGGTGATTGCGGCGCAAAGAAGCGCACGGGATGCGGATCAAATGTGGCGATAATGGCTGGGCGGCCAGCGGCCTTGGCCTGCGCTATGGCTTCACCCGCCACTGCTTGGTGCCCCAAATGGAAGCCATCAAAATTGCCCAAGGCCACGACCCCGCCGCGCAGAGCGTCAGGCATGCGGTCTTTAGCAGAAAGGCGCGGAATGGTCATTATACCGCGGAAGCCTTTATCATCGGAACCAACCCTGCACGAATGACGCGCAGGGCATTTTCACCCATGACGGCGCGGATTTCTTGCGCCGTGAAGCCTTCGTCCAGCAAAGCTTGCGTCACTTGAACCAATTGCGACGTGTCGAAACGCACTGTGGTTGCGCCGTCATAGTCCGACCCCAAAGCCACATGCTGAATGCCGACAAGATCGCGGACATGCTTCATCGCTTTGGCAGCCGCGCGTGGATCGGTTGAACAGATTGCGCCATCCCAATAACCAATGCCTATAACACCGCCGGTTTTGGCGACGCCGCGTACTTCATCATCGGTCAGGTTGCGATTGACCTTACATGTCGCCTGCACGCCGCCATGGCTGGAGACCACTGGCCGCGTCGCCATAGCGAGCACTTCGGCAACGCCCTTGTGCGACAAATGGGCGATGTCGACGATCATGCCCTTCGCCTCCATTCGCCGCACGATGTCGCGACCAAAAGGGGTCAGCCCGCCTTTTTTTAGGCCATGCATTGACCCGCCCAGTTCATTGTCAAAGAAATGTGTAAGTCCGGCCATACGGAAGCCGGCATCATACAACCGGTCAAGATTGGACGCTTTACCTTCCAAATTCTGAAGGCCTTCGATCGTGAGCATCGCGCCGACCGGACGCAGAGCTGTTTGCCGTGCGGCAAGCAATGTGTCCAATTGGGCCGCTGAATCCACCGCTGCCAACGCGCCGTTCGAACCCGCAACGGCATCGCCACGTTTCGCCGCATGATATAATGACCGTTCGACCAAAGAATGCCATGTCTTCACCGGCTGCAACTGCGCAAAGGTGAGCAAGGTGATGTTGTCGCTATCGGCGCCATTGCCGTCATAATTCTGGTTCTTTGGCGTCTTTGTAACGGACGAAAACAACTGCAACGCAACATTGCCATTTTGCAAGCGCGGCAAATCCACATGGCCGCGCGACACGCGGTCGTTGATATCGCGGTCCCACATTAACGTGTCGCTGTGCAGGTCCACGATGTTCAACGTCTTGTGCAGAGCCTTGGCTTCGTCACTGACCGCAATCAAGGCTTTGCCGTCGACCTGATTCATCGATCCTTCGACATAGCCCGGCAGGAACCCAAAGAAACCCAATGCAGCAGCCGCAATCAATGCCACCGGAATCCAAAATCTTTTACGCATATACCCCCCCTGCACGTTGATATTTAGGCAGCTTCCCGCCGCACCAGCGTTACAAAATCGAAGGCCGGAGCGCCGCCTTCGGCTTCGTGCCCCACGCGCTCTATTTCCTCCCATATGGACATATCAAAGGCGGGCACTGATGCGTCGCCTTCGGGATTGGCATCGATTTCGGTGAGTTCGATGCGGTCAGCAAGCGGCAAGAACAATTCGTAAATCTCCGCGCCGCCGATGACGCACACATGCGGCCCATTAGCACGCTTCAACGCGTCCTCAACCGAATGGACAACCTCGGCGCCCTCTTCCTCCCAAGCCGTGTCGCGGGTGAGCACGATGTGGCGACGTCCATCGAGCAAGCCAGGCAGGCTGTCAAAGGTCTTGCGGCCCATGATCATTGGCCGTCCTTTAGTGACCTGCTTAAAATGGCGCAGGTCAGCGGAAATATGCCATGGCATGCCGCCGTCCTTCCCGATTGTCCCATTAACGGCGCGGGCGAGGACAAGAACGATTTCAGGATGATTCATGCGCCCGTCTTGCAGACTTTTTCTTACCGATACAAGCGGGTGACATGGCCTATTTTTCGCCCCGGCCTTGCTTCGGCTTTGCCATACAGATGCAGGCTTGCCGCAGGGTCAGATAAAATCTGCTCAAATCGGTCGCCATCGTCGCCAATCAGGTTTTCCATTTCCACCCGTTCAGCAACAGTGTCCGTCGCGCCAAGCGGCAGGCCGCAAATAGCGCGAATGTGGTTTTCAAACTGACTGGTTGCCGCACCTTCGATGGTCCAATGCCCGCTATTGTGCACGCGCGGTGCGATTTCGTTGAACACTGGGCCTTGCGCGCTGGCAAAGAATTCGGCGGTGAACACGCCGACATAGTCTAGCGCCGATGCGACCGCTGCGGCCAGCGCGCGCGCGTCTTGCTGCTGCCTTTCCACCAATGCTCCGGCTGGGAGCGTTGATGTCGCCAATATACCACCGACATGCAGATTGCGCGGGCTGTCCCAAAAACGGATTTCGCCATCTTGGCCGCGCACCAATATCACCGAGTATTCCGCATCAAACGCCACCATCGCCTCGGCAATGACGGGCTGGGAACCCGTCCGTTCCCACGCGCCGGCAATGTCGCTCCGCGCCGTGATCCGCGCCTGTCCCTTGCCGTCATAACCAAAGCGGATGGTTTTCAGAATGCAGGGCATGCCAACCGCATCAATCGCCGCGGGCAATGCACTCTCGTCCTGCGCCACAGCAAATTCAGCAGTCTTACCGCCAAGTGCGCGCACGAAATTTTTTTCCGCAGCCCGATCCTGCGCTACTTCCAATGCTTTGAGCGGTGGGTAAACCGGAACAAGGCCAGTGATCGTTTCAAGCGGCGGCACGGGCACATTTTCAAATTCGAAAGTTACAACATCGCACGCGTCGGCAAATGCCTTCAGTGCGGCCAAATCATCATATTCGGCGACAGTATATGCGGCGCCCACATCGCACGCGACATTATCACCTGCTGGCGCGTAAATATGGCAGCGATAGCCCAATTGCGCAGCGGCGACCGCAAGCATACGGCCAAGCTGACCGCCGCCTAATATTCCAATAGTTGAACCGGGGGGTAACGCAGCCATCACGCAAACTTAT
>CAIJLW010000053.1 GCA_903821685.1 uncultured Sphingomonadales bacterium
AAAGTGAACGGTTACGTGTAGACCAATGCATTAAGGAAGGGCGTGATCCATACCCGCCCTACAAACACGAGCCGTGTGCCGCCGAGCTTGAATTGAGGAAGGACGTTATGCCAGGGGTGCCGTTTGATTTGGTCCTGACATTAAATGAGAGTGATTGTGAGGGCTTCCCGCTATTCAATGCTCAAGCGGAGGCTCTGTGGGATAAGGCTCAGGCCAATCGAAAAAACGACGCTCGAAGTGGTGGCGAAATGAAACCAAAGGCCAACCTTGCCGCCTCAGTAATTGCTGACCACGCGCATTTCATACAAACCAAAAGGGCCGAAGGCGTCCGGAAAAGCGATGTAATCAACTGGATCAATACATTTAGGCTAAAGGCAAGTTTAGAAATTGCTGGGCGTAGTGAAATGTATCGGCAGCTTACTGCGTCTGGTCTCTGGGATTAAAAACCGTCCGGTCTGCTATCGGGGACAAAAATGAGTTCGCGTAAATAACTGGTCTCTTTAACCCCATAAAGGACCAAAAGGATTATGGAACATAGTGTTAACAGTGGGTCGGTTCGTATTGCCCGCCCCGACGAGGTGCGTACTCGCATCGGAGTAAGCCGCGCGAAATTCGCGGATATGGTGGCCAAGGGCCAATTCCCCAAACCATTTACGATTATCCCTGGTGGCCGCGCTGTAGGCTGGCTTGGGGAAGATGTTGATGCTTGGATCATGCAACGTGCAAAGGGCGACGAAGCACATTGACCTGTCTTCCAAATGACGCTGAGCAGAGATCTGATATCACTAAGATGTCGGATATCTTACTATTGGGGGGGGAACTATCTTGATTAAGCGCAGACACGCGCCCGCTTTGGACACTGTCAAGGTTTTGTTCATAAAAGGTATGCTCCAACATGAACGAAACCACCTATTGTAAACAAAAACGGCTAATGTAATAAAAAAAGGGCCAATGTAAAAACTAATGTAAGACGTTTTATTAAGCAATTAGAAACACTTAGGTGTATTGTAAGCAATGTAAACGCTTTTTAGCAATACATGGGGAAAATGAAACTGAGCGAGCACCCGAGCAAGCTCTCCCGCGAAAGCGTATAAAATTTGGTTGCTCTATATATATTATTTTTACAATATTACATTATTACAATACAACAAAAACAGCCAAAAAACCTAGGTGCAAGGCCAGTTCCTTTTGTAAAAAAACCAAACCACTTTTTTTACAATACACCCATTTTTTTACATTACCCCCAGGCGTTCCCAGGCCAATACTCCGATAGTTTACGCAGCCATCAGTGCCAAATGTTCTGGCGACGGACACTGCTCAGCTATAAAGGCGCCGTCGATCTCGAAGCCAAGCTCAGCGATCGGAAAACCTTCTACAACTTAAACAGTCCACACGGAACCTTCAAAGGAAAGGCACCCTATGAAGAACTCAGAGAAAGGCTATAAACTCTCCCAGTCGATGTCCCGCTAGATCGTCAACCTAACAACCTCGCCACAAGCCGAGCGGACATAACCTGCCAGGCGAATAGTGTCGTAGATCGGGTACCGGCGACTTCACTTTACGTGATGCCGACGTTTCCCGTCGAAACCAGCGTTTCAATTTCGTCGCTGCCATAACCCAAGGCGTTCAGAACCGTCTGGCTGTCGGCACCGGGTTGCGGCATTATCGCGCGCGCGTTGGGCCGCTTGCCATTCATCAGGATCGGCATCGTCGGCAGCCGGGTTTCGGTCCCGTCGTCTAGCATCACTGGCTCCAGCCCCCTCGACGCCGCCAGATGCGGATCGTCAAACATTTCCTCGGGCCGACCGATAGGCGCAAAGGGCAGGCCGGTGCCGTCAAGCTTGGCAACGACCTCCGCGCGAGTGAAGCCTGAAATCAGTTCACGGATCTGTGGCATGATGCGGTCGCGCGCCAGCACGCGATCATTATTCTTGCGAATGGTATCGTCGGCCCACAGCTTATCTAACCCGAACAGCGTGCAGAATTTCTCCCATAGCGCATCGGTGACGACGCCAATGAAAACCGGATCGTCCTTAGTTTCGAACACATCATAAATCGCCCAGGCGGACACGCGCGCCGGCATTGGCGCGGCGGCTTTGCCGGTAACAGCGAACTGTGCCATATGCTGGCCGACAAGATAGATGGTGGTTTCGAAAAGGCTAGAGATCACCTTCTGCCCCTTGCCCGTCCGGTGCCGTTCCTCGAGCGCCGCCAAGATCCCGATTACCCCAAACATGCCGCCGGCGACATCGATAACACTTGCGCCGGCACGTAGTGGTTTGCCCGGCAGCCCAGTCATATAGGCAAGCCCTCCCATCATTTGCGCGACCTCATCGAGCGCTGTGCGTTCTTCATAGGGGCCGGGGAGGAAGCCCTTTTCCGAGCAGTAAATCAGGGGGGGGTTAGTCTCGCTTAATGCTTCGTAACTTAGTCCAAGCCGATCCAGCGCGCCGGGACGGAAATTCTCAACCAATATGTCGGCGCGTTCGCACAGCTTGCGCGCAACCTCCATCCCGCCTTCGGACTTGAGGTCGAGACAGATCGACTGCTTGTGGCGGTTGTACATCGGAAAATAACCCGCGCCCGATCCCAACAAACGTCGCGTCTGGTCGCCGCCGATAGGCTCAACACGGATCACCTCTGCGCCCAGGCTGGCGAGAACATGGCCCACCGTCGGCCCCATGACCATGTGTGTAAACTCGACAGCCTTTAGGCCGGCAAGAGGTGTCGGTCCGGTCATGCCTTGCCCCTTTGCGCATAGTCGAGCGTCAGGCCAGCGCCTGGTGTGAAGCCATAAAGCGGTTCGCCCGGCAAGGCGGCAGTAACTATCTCGCGCACGTTGAGCAGCTTTTCGAGGTCGATGCCGGTGTCAAGTCCCATGCTGTTCAGCATAAATACCAAGTCCTCGGTCACGATATTGCCCGACGCGCCGGGGGCGAACGGACAGCCGCCTATGCCGCCCAATGACGCATCGAGCGTGGTAATATCTTCTTCAAGCCCCGCAAGCGCGTTGGCAAGGCCAAGGCCGCGCGTATTGTGCAGGTGGAGCGTGGTCATCTTGTCGGCACCCACTGCTGCCCTGACTTTGCGCACTAGCCGCCTGACCTGCGCGGGGTCTGCATAACCGGTGGTATCCGACAGACTGAACTCCATCGCGCCAGCTTCCGCTGCCTTTTCGGCAAGGCGAACGACATCGTCTTCGTCGACCGCGCCTTCCATCGTGCAGCCAAAGGCGGTAGACAGACTCACCGAAAAGTGGATGTTAGCTGCCTTTGCGATCTCGGCAACGGCGCGGATTTCACTGATCATTTCCGCATGTGACTTACGCACATTTTTGATCGAGTGCGTTTCCGACATCGAAAAGGGGATCGACATACCGTGCACGCCCGCCTCCGCCGCGCGCGCCGCGCCCTGCGCGTTGGGAACAAGCGCTACCACATTTAGGCCGTTAATGGTTTTCGCGAACGCGACAATTTCTGCGGTGTCTGCCATCTGCGGCAATAGCGAAGGCGGCACAAAGCTGCCGACCTCGATTTCCCGCACGCCGGCTTCGGCCTCGGCTTTGATCCACGCCTTTTTGGCCTCTAGCGGCATGATCCGACTGGTCGATTGCAGCCCGTCGCGCGGCCCGACCTCTGACACGAGAATTTTGGTCATGGGTGTTTCTCCAGATAAATCCATGGCCGCGCGGCGCGGTCGCCGTCCTGCCACGCGGTTATAGCGTCGCGGTGTTTAAGGGTTAAGTCGACGGCGTCCAGTCCTTCGAACAACATCTTCTTGGCCTCGGCCTCAATATCAAAGACGTGCCCGTTCACCGTCTGCGCGGCAAGGTCAACGGTTGCCGCGCCGCCAGCAAGCGTGCCGATGACAGTGCGTGGCAAAGCAATGGGCGCGATGCCGTTGCGGATGCAGTTATTGTAGAAAATCGGCGCAAAGCTCTCGGCAATGACGCAGCTGATGCCATATTCAGCCAGCGCCCAGACCGCGTGTTCGCGGCTCGATCCGCAACCAAAATTGGCGCCGCTGGCAAGAATTTGCGCGTCGAGATATTCCGGTTGGTTTAGAACAAAATTCGGATTGGGCGTGCGCGC
>CAIJLW010000054.1 GCA_903821685.1 uncultured Sphingomonadales bacterium
TGCATGCACGAACCGGCGCCAAATGCCAGATCGACAAATTCAGGCTGCTGATACCGCGCTAAAGGCAGCGCCGCTGGCATATATCTTGACATTTCTGCCCGTAGCGACCAATCGCGACGCTGGTCACCGTGGATTTGTCACTGGCGACGTTGCACCATTTTTTTCCGGAACATCATATGCGTTTTGCCGACATCGGCTTGTCTGACGAGTTATTGAGAGCCTTAAGCGAGGCTGGCTATGATGAGCCGACCCCCATTCAGGCCGCCGCCATCCCGCAAGTCCAGATGATGCGCGACATCATTGCCATTGCGCAAACGGGCACGGGAAAAACCGCAAGCTTTGTCCTGCCGATGATCGATGTGCTCGCCAATGGCCGCGCGCGCGCGCGCATGCCACGCAGCCTCATTTTGGAGCCAACCCGCGAACTGGCGGCGCAAGTCGCCGAGAATTTCGAAAAATACGGCAAATATCACAAGCTGTCGATGGCGCTGCTGATCGGCGGTGTGCAGATGGGCGATCAGATCAAAGCGCTTGAAAAGGGCGTTGATGTGCTGATCGCGACCCCTGGCCGCTTGATGGACTTGTTTGAACGCGGCAAGATTTTGCTGACGGGTTGCGAAATGCTGGTCATCGACGAAGCCGACCGGATGCTCGACATGGGTTTCATTCCCGATATTGAACATATCTGCACAAAGCTGCCGAGCACGCGGCAGACCCTGTTGTTTTCGGCAACGATGCCGCCGCCGATTAAAAAACTGGCAGACAAGTTCTTGTCCAACCCAAAATATATTGAAGTCGCGCGACCCGCGACCGCCAATGTCAATATCGAACAATTTTTGGTCAATGTGTCGCCGACTAAAAAACGCGACGTGTTGCGCGATCTTTTGCGCACGGAAAAAGTGTCAAACGCGATCATCTTCTGCAACCGGAAGACAACGGTGCGCGAGTTAAATACCAGCCTTCAGCGGCACGGATTGCGTTCGGGCGAAATCCATGGCGATATCGACCAGGCGTCGCGACAGAAGCAGCTGGAAGCATTTAAGAACGGCGATATCAATTTGCTCGTAGCGTCCGACGTCGCAGCACGCGGCCTTGACGTTAAGGGCGTGAGCCACGTCTTCAACTTTGACGCGCCGTGGCACCCCGACGACTATATTCACCGCATCGGTCGGACTGGCCGTGCCGGCGCGAAGGGCAAGGCATTTACCTTTGTTACCAAGGCCGATGAAGAAGCGATTGAAAGCATCGAAAAGCTAATCGGTAATAAGATTGAGCGCCTTGGCCAGATCGAAGCGCCCGCCGATAGTGAAGAGCGCAGCCCTCCAAATCGGGGCCGCAAGGCGCCAGCCAGTAAGGCCAAAGAACCGCGCCCTGCAGAACCCGAGGTTGCGAACAATGCGCCAGAGGCAAAGCCCGTGCCAGAGAAAGCCGCCGCAAAGCCCGCGCGCAAGAACCCCGCGCCTAACATTGAAACGGCTAAGCCCGATCAGTCTGCGGGAGCGGCGGCGCCTGGCGATGACAGCTGGAA
>CAIJLW010000055.1 GCA_903821685.1 uncultured Sphingomonadales bacterium
TACCAGCGTGCGGACCTGGTTGAGTACTGCGACGCTCGAAACGATCAGGAGGAAGATCAGGAACGCGTTCATAGGAATAAATCCAGTAAACACGCCGGCAAGCAGGGCAATCGACCAGATGCTCGCCGCAGTTTCCTGAATAATCCAGTTACGATGTGCTTCGCCTTCTGCTGCGCGGCGGCGGAAAGCGGGATTGATCGCGAGGCCCGAATAGCGCTCAACGACAATCTTGCGTAGGGGCGGGATGACCAGCGAAAGCGGCGCGAGCACGGCGTTGCGGAACAACAAGGCAAATGGCGCGAACAGCGAAGCAATAATGAACAAGGGCAATGTCCACGGCTTCATTAAGGCAAGCGGCAGATATTCAGGATCTTGATCGGTGCCATAACGCGTGCGTGCGTGGTGGAGATTATGGATGCCTTCATACATATAAGACGGCACCAATAGCGGTACGCCGATTACGGCGTTGAACCCAAAGCGAAAGCCGGGAAGCGCGGAATGCTTTACGTGGGTTACCTCATGAATGAAGCCGCCGGCGCGATAGAGCGCGAGCACCGCCACCAGAGCGGCGGCGCATTGAAGCCAAATGTTTCCCGAGATGATGGCCCCGAATAGTCCGGCATAGCCCAAGAAAGCCGATGCCAAAAAGTCGGACCAAAAGATCCGCGGGTTGGGTGTGCCAAGGTCGCGCGTCAGTTCAGTGACCGCACGTAGCATGGCTTTATCGTCTGGAACGCGTTTAAGCGCTGCCGTGCGATCGGCAACATCGATGCCCGACAATGCATCCTGCACTGGCGTTAATAACATGTCACTCACGCGCGATTCGATGTGTCCAACTTGGGTCATGACAGCGTATATAGTCGAGACTCATGGCGATAAAATGGCAAAGTGCGCAAATTGTGACGCGTTTGTATCGGTTAGACTAATCGGTTATTCCACCGGCGGCGGGGCTTTGTGTCAATTCTGCGCAACGCGCATGCTATCCTTGCAGGCTTGTCAGTTGCGCGCGGTCCGCTAAACCAGCGCATATGTTAGGCGTCTGCTATTATCCTGAACATTGGCCGGAAGATTGCTGGCCGCGCGATGCGCAGCGTATGCGCGACTTGGGTTTGACCTATGTCCGCATAGGCGAATTTGCCTGGGGCCGGATCGAAAAAAGCGAAGGGGTCTATGATTGGGCGTGGATGGATCGCGCGATTGAAACCTTGGCTGCGGCAGGCTTGAAACTGGTGTTGGGCACGCCAACCGCAACCCCGCCCAAATGGCTGTGCGACAAATATCCGGACATTCTACCAGTTGATATTCACACCGGTCACGTGCGTGGGTTTGGGTCGCGGCGACATTATGATTTTTCGAGCGAGACCTATCTGGCGCAGGCCGAAAGGATCACCGAAGCCATGGCGGCACGTTATGGCAGCCACGCCGATGTTGTCGGTTGGCAAACCGACAATGAGCTATGTTGTCACGATACAAGCATGAGCGCGTCGCCAGCGGCCCTCAAAAAATTTCGCGCCTATTGCGCACGACGTTATGGGTCGATTGACGTGCTGAATACCGCGTGGGGTAATGTTTTCTGGTCCATGGAATATGACGATTTCGACCAGATTGAACTGCCATTTTTCACCGTGTGCGAAACCAATCCAGCGCATCGTTTGGCATATCGGCGGTTTGTTTCGGAACAGGTTGTGCATTTTCACGATGTCATGATTGCCGCCATTCGGCGCCATGCCGCGCCCGACCAATGGGTGACGCACAACATCATTCCGCCGGCAACAACGGGTGTCGATAATGCGGCTTTAACGCAGGCGCTCGATTTTGTGAGCTATGACAATTACCCGCTCGGCTTTTCCGACCAATTGATGGCGAATGCGTCGGCGGACGAGTGGAAGCCGTTTATGTGTACCGGGCATCCCGACCTTGCCGCGCTAAACTTTGATTCCGTGCGCGGCCTGTCCAAAGGCGCTTGGTGGGTAATGGAGCAGCAGCCAGGTCCCGTGAACTGGGCGCCCCACAATCCGCGTCCGGCACCCGGTATGGTCCGCCATTGGACGCTTCAGGCATTTGCCCATGGCGCGGCCTGTGTGGCCTATTTCCGCTGGCGGCAAGTGCCGTTTGCGCAAGAACAAATGCATGCGGGGCTGCTGCGGCCGGACGATATGCCTGCTGCGGGATGGGCAGAGGTCGCGCAGGTTGCAGCGGAGATTGACATGCTAGGTGACCTGTCGCTGGCCGCTCCCAAGGCATCTGTGGCGATCATCATCGATCCTGTGTCGGGATGGGTGGACGATATTGAACGCCAGGGCGCGGGCTATCATTATGATGCGGTCGTGTTCCAATATTATTGCGCCTTGCGCGGGCTTGGCGTTGATGTGGACTTTGTTTCGGCAGGTGCAGCGGAGCTCGAGGGTTACCGGCTGATCATTATGCCGTCGCTGGCCGTCGTTGATGATGCAGCATTTGATGCGCTGACGGCGAGCGAGGGGCTGTTGCTATTCGGCCCGCGCTCCGGCGCTAAGACAGAGGAATTTTCAATCAGCACCGGCCTGCCGCCCGGTCGGCTGCGCGCATTTATACCGATCAAAGTGACGTCCGTGGAAACGCTGCGCCCCGACTGCAGCGGGACAATCTCTTACAAAGACGCGATCCACGAAAGTGGTCGTTGGCGCGAAACGATTGAGGTTGGCGACGCAGAGGTCATCGCGACGTATGAGGATGGCGCACCTGCGGCGATCCGGTCGGGGCGCAGCCTATATCTTGCAACCTTGACCGATGACGCGTGTGTCAAAAGCATGCTTGTTGATTTATGTGCCGAGGCCGGGATTGCGATAACGCCCCTGCCGCCGACGTTGCGTTTGCGCCGGCGCGGTGACCTCACCTTTGCCTTCAACCTCGCTGACACGCCGGCGAAAGCGCCTGCACCAGACGGTGCCCAGTTCGTCATCGGTGGCGCAGACATCGCACCCTTTGGTGTTGCTGTCTGGCGTTAGCGTTCTTTGGTCGCGCTAAATTTCAGGTCAGGATGCTTTTCCTGCTGGTAGCTGACATCCCATGACGACCGCGCCATGAAAACGGGGTGGCCATCGCGATCCTTCGCCATGTTCCCGCCGTTAAAAGATATGAATTGCGCCAATGCGCTCTCTGCACCAATCAACCAGCGCGCCGTATCGTAGGGCGCAGCTTCCAAGAAAGCGTCAACCTTATACTCCGCCTCAAGCCGCGAAATAAGCACATCGAGCTGCAACTGCCCGACCACGCCAATGATCCAGTTGGAACCGATTTCAGGGTAGAATACCTGGATTACGCCCTCTTCGCTCAAGTCATCCAGCGCCTTGCGCAGTTGCTTGGTTTTGGTCGGATCGCGCAGTACAACGCGGCGCAAGATTTCCGGCGCGAAATTAGGCAGACCCGTAAAGCGCACATCGTTGCGTTCAGACAAAGTGTCACCAACGCGCAACGTGCCATGGTTGGGAATGCCAATGATATCGCCGGGTTCGGCGCTGTCGGCAATTTCGCGGTCTTGCGCAAAAAACAAGATCGGGGAATGGATCGCAACTGGCTTTCCCAGCCCTGAGGGCGTTAGCTTCATGCCGCGCTTGAATGTCCCGGAGCACAAACGCATGAACGCAATGCGGTCACGATGTTGCGGGTCCATATTGGCCTGCACCTTGAAAATGAAGCCAGTGACTTCCTTTTCCGACGGGTCAATATCGCCTTTCGAACTTGGCTGCGGACGGGGTGACGGGGCGTAGGCCGCAATGGCATTGATCAGCTCAATCACGCCGAATTCCTTCAACGCGGAGCCGAAATACACAGGTGTCAGGTCGCCATTTTGGAACGCGGTCAGGTCAAAGTCGGAATAGCCGGCCTGGGCAAGCTCGGCCTCTTCACGCAGCCGGGCAACACCCGCTGGTGTCAAAACTTGCTCAAGCGTCTCGGCGTTCAGGCCCGAATGATCGCTGATCTTACCTTCGAAAGCCTTGCTGTCGCCGGACGGCTGGCTCAGGCGACCGCTGTTGAAATCATACAGGCCTTCAAACTCGCCGCCCATGCCGACGGGCCAGTTCATCGGGCATACATCAAGGGCGAGCGCGTCGGCGACTTCGTCTATGGTTTCAAATGCCGGACGGCCTTCACGGTCGACCTTGTTGACAAAGGTTATGATCGGTACGCTGCGCAGACGGCAAACTTCGAACAGTTTGCGGGTCTGCGGTTCGATGCCCTTCGCAGCATCGATGACCATGATGGCCGAATCGACAGCGGTCAGTGTACGGTAGGTGTCTTCCGAA
>CAIJLW010000056.1 GCA_903821685.1 uncultured Sphingomonadales bacterium
CGCTAACGAGGACGGTGGTTCCAACTGCCAAGCCCAAGATCAGTGCCGCACATTTTGTCCCAAAACCTGAAATATAAACCATAATTCCCCCGATACGCATCATGATGCTTCTGGTGATGCGTTGCTGTTATCAGCCATTGTCCTAATTTGCCGTTAACTATGAATTTCGGAAAGCATTCCCAGCCCATATGGTTGGTCACCCCCATTATGGTCATGATCGCTAGCACAGCGCCCAAAGCCCCTACATGAACAGGTATGATAAAAACCAACGCAGGAATGACAAAGGCGCCAGATAAGGCCTCCCATGGATGAAAGGCCATCGCTGCCCATGCGGTTGGCGGGCGGCTTTCATGGTGCACGGCATGCGCCGCCTTGAACCAAAACGGACGATGCATCAGCCGATGCGTCCAATAGAACCAAGTATCGTGCGCAAATAGATACACGAACACTGATACCGGAAGATACCACAAGGGAAGTGCGTCTATGTCGCGGTAAATCTGCGTCCAGCCTAAGCTATCCCAGCCCCAAGCAACAATTCCGGCCGGTATGCCGTATATGGCTGCGCTGGCCAGGCTCCATTTAATCTCACTTTTGATTTGCTTATCGAGGCCGGTGTAGAGGCCGGGCTCACGAACCCGGGTTGCCCAGGCAAACGCCCCGCTAACAAGCAAATACCGTATACCGACAATTGCCGTCATCGCAGCGGCAGACATAATCAAGACACGCAAGCTATCCATCCGCCGCCCTTACATGCGTTGATATCACTTTAGCAAATTGCGCGTTTTAAATTCATGCGGTCCCGAGATACTGATCACATCACCATCCTGCATTACGGCCATTGGTCCATCATATCGGTCCGCGGTTTTGCCCAACAGCGCAAACTGAAGCGCCTTCGGCACCGATGGAACGATATGGGTAAAGGCAAGCATGCCTACCCCCGCAGACTTGGCGACATCGGCGGCTTCTTCGGGGCTGATGTGGTAGTTCTCTATATCCTTAAAGATTTTGGCGCGGTTGGTCATTCCCGCCTTTTGCGCGCTGCGGGCAAGAATATCGACGATGCGTGGCGAAAGCATCTCACTCACCAACAGGTCAGTTCCCTTGGCGGCGGCCGCAAGCTTAGGTGTAAAGGCAGTGTCGCCCGTGATGGTCACGCTTTTACCCTTGAACGCCACACGATACCCGAATGCCGGTTTGATGGGGTCATGGTCGACTGCAAATGCTGTGATGCGGACATTGTTCGCGTCATAGACAGTTCCTGGCTGAATGGCCGTGCCGACCATGCCAAAACCGGACGGCGACACCACAGCTTCGCCATGATGCGCAATGCGGTAGGTGGAATCAATGCGATAGGCCGCGTTCAGTCCTTGGGTGATTTCCGTGACGCCTTCGGGGCCGGACACCGTTAAAGGTGTTTTAGCGGATGCACCTGCCCAGCGTTGCAAAGTAAATGGACCAAGGCCTTCAAAATGGTCGCTATGCAAATGGGTCAGCCACACGCCTTGCACTTTGTCCAGCGGCATCCCCATCAGAGATAATGTTTCGCCGGAGCCTTCACCCATGTCAAAAACAAACAGCCTGCCACCCGCAATAACGACGGTGCATGCGGCCGCACGATCCCGGCTTGGCAATGGCGAACCTGTTCCGCAAAAGCCGACATGTAATTGGTCAGCAGGTAAGTCCGCCATGACGTTGCGTTTCATGGCTGTATCTGCGGCACGGGTGATCAGCGCCATCGCGATTGGATCGCGCTGCGTATACGCAACGCCGCCAACCACAGCCGCGAGCCCAAGTGTCGCCAAAAGCCATTTTTTACGCATTTTACTTCCTCCCAATTGAACCGCCCTTCGCCACGAAGTCTCCGTGTATCTAGGCTTACCAGTCTGGAATAGCATCAGAAAAATTTTGCTGTACCCTGCGCGTTACCGCACCAAGTATACAGAAAGCTGTGTATGACCTTGGCAGAGCCCTTTCCCTTGTAAAATGGCTGCGCTAGGGCGTTGAGGTGACACTTGAAAATATCAAATGCGACGTTGCCATCGTTGGTGGCGGTCTGGCCGGCGGGCTGATCGCGCTGGCGCTTGCCAAGATGCGGCCCGAGTTACATCTTGTTCTCATCGAACAAGGTCAAAGCTTTGGCGGCAATCATATTTGGAGCTACTTCGCGAGCGACATTTTGCCTGAGCATCGCTGGCTGACCGCGCCCTTGGTCACTTATGGCTGGTCGGGTTATGACGTGAAATTTCCCGGGCACAGCCGGTCACTCGACAATATCTATTACACAATCGAGTCCGAGCGGCTTGACTGGGTTTTGCGGAAAAACCTTCCTGCATCGTCACTCATGTTGGGTAGGGAGGTTAAGGCCGTTTCGCCCCGTCTTGTCGTGCTCGACGGCGCGCAGCGGATCAACGCTGGCGGCGTTATTGACGTGCGCGGCGCAGGTGATTTGAACCATCTCGACTGCGGTTGGCAAAAATTCACCGGGCAATTGATGCAATTGTCCGAGCCGCACAACATTACCAAGCCAATTGTCATGGACGCCACGGTGGACCAGCATGATGGCTATCGCTTTGTCTACGTCCTGCCCTTTGGCATGGACAAATTGTTTGTCGAAGACACTTATTACAGCGACAAGCCCGACCTTGATCCGCGCATTTTACGGCAACGGCTGGCGGCTTATGCCGACGAAAAAGGCTGGAAAGTCGAACGCGTCCTGCGTGAGGAAAATGGCGTTCTGCCAGTCGTTATGGGCGGTGATCTGGAAAGCTATTGGAATAGCGGTAGTGGCCGAACGGCCAAGGCCGGCGCGCGAGGTGCATTTTTTCAACCTGTGACAAGTTACTCCCTGCCCGACGCCGTGCGCAACGCGATTTTCATTGCCGAGCAGCCTGCGCTTGATGGCGACAAGCTGAACCTCGCGCTGCGTCAACGGGCAGAGGAGCATTGGCGTAAGGGCAAATTCTTCCGCATGCTGAACCGCATGCTCTTCCGCGGCGCAGATGGAGCAGACCGGTACAAGATATTGGAACGGTTTTACCGGCTAACGCCCGGATTGATCGCGCGCTTTTACGCTGGAAATACTACGCTTGGAGATAAGGCGCGGATCCTCTCCGGTAAGCCACCCATTTCGATAAGGCGGGCGATAAAAGCGATCCGGAGCAAAAAGAAGTGAGCAAAACCGCTGCGATCATCGGTGCCGGATTTGGTGGCCTTGCGCTTGCCATCCGTTTGCAATCTGCCGGTATTGCCACCACCATAATCGAGGCCCGGGATAAGCCCGGCGGCCGTGGCTATTATTGGGAGAAGGACGGTTTCACCTTTGATGGTGGACCAACGGTCATTACTGACCCGCCTTGTCTGGAGGAATTATGGGCGCTGTCTGGCCACAAGATGGCAGACGATATCGAATTAATGCCCGTTTTTCCATTCTATCGCCTGAATTGGCCAGACGGCACGAATTTCGATTATTCGAACGACGCGCCAGGTCTGAGAGCAGAGATCGAAAAGCTGAACCCCGAAGATGTCGAGGGCTATCGCAAGTTCCTCGAATATTCAAAGGGCGTGTATAAAGAGGGCTACCAAAAGCTGGGCTCAGTCGCATTCCTCGACTTTGCATCAATGATTAAGGCTGCGCCGGCATTAATGAAATATCAGGCCTGGCGCTCGGTCTATTCGATTGTATCGTCTTATGTGAAAGACGAACGCCTACGTCAGGCATTGTCTTTCCATACCCTGCTGGTCGGCGGAAACCCGATGAACACCAGCGCAATTTATGCGCTCATCCACACCATCGAAAAGGAAGGCGGCGTGTGGTTTGCTAAGGGCGGAACCAACCGACTCATAGCGGCTATGGTGACGCATTTTGAACGGCTTGGCGGCACTATCCGCTTGGACGATGCTGTCGAAGAGATTGAGACACGCGGTGACAAAGTCATCGGCGTGCGCACAAAATCGGGCTGGCGCATGGATTGCGATATGGCGGCATCGAACGGCGATTTGATGCATAGCTATCAGGACCTGTTAAAAAGCAACAAGCGCGGCGAACGCGTAACGAAATCACTCCGCCGGAAAAGTTGGTCGCCATCTTTGTTTGTGCTGCATTTGGGCATCAAGGGCACTTGGCCGGGCATTCCACACCACATGATCTTGTTTGGCCCACGATATAAGGGCCTGCTGGATGATATCTTCGTTAACGGCGTCTTACCAAAGGACTTCGCCCTCTATTTACACCATCCAACCGTGACCGACCCAAGCCTTGCGCCAGAAGGTTGCTCAACATTTTATGTGCTCGCGCCGGTTGCGCATTTGGGCAAGGCACCACTTAACTGGGATGGCGATGTGGGCGAGGCAATGACGGAGCGGATATTGGACGAGCTTGAGCGCCGATTGATCCCTGACATCCGCAGCCGGATCATGACTCAGTTCCATTATACACCAGCCGATTTTGGCCGTGACCTATCGGCCCATTTGGGCAGCGCGTTCAGCTTAGAACCCGTTCTTTGGCAGTCCGCATATATGCGTGCGCATAATCGCGATGACGCAATATCGAACCTGTATTTCGTCGGTGCTGGCACGCACCCCGGCGCTGGCATTCCCGGTGTTGTCGGCAGCGCAAAGGCAACCGCAGCATTAATGATGGAAGTAGCAAACGCATGAAGCGCCTAGCAGTTTATTGCGGGTCAGCGACGCCCGAGAACCCGGTTTACATCAACGCCGCGCGCGAAGTAGGCAAGGCACTTGCCAAGCGCGGCATTGGTGTTGTCTATGGCGGCGGGCGCTTGGGCCTTATGGGCGCTGTGGCGGACAGCGCGCTTGAAGCAGGCGGCGAAGTCATTGGCATCATCCCCGAAGCATTGGTCGGCGCAGAGGTCGCCCATAAGGGCTGCACGGAACTGCACGTGGTTTCTGGCATGCATGAACGCAAGGCCCGCTTCACTGACCTCTCCGATGGTTTTATAACTATCCCAGGCGGCGTTGGTACGATGGACGAATTGTGGGAAGCGATAAGCTGGTCACAGCTTGGCTATCACCAAAAGCCGGTTGGCGTTTTGAACGTTGCCGGTTTTTACGACCAGTTGATTGCGTTTAACCAGAATATGATCGATGTTGGTTTCATCCGGCCACAACATGCCGGGATCATGATTGTCGATGATAATCTAGATGGTTTGCTGGGTAAGATGGCGGCTTATGTGCCGCACAAGACGATTTTCCAGATGAAAGCAGATGATTTGTGAGAGACCGCGCCGCGCTCGTAGCGTTCGCGCAAGAAAGCATTTCGCGGGGGTCGAAATCGTTCCGATTTGCCAGCCGCCTGTTCGACCGCACCACGCGCGAACGGGTCTGGCTACTCTACGCATGGTGCCGCAAATGCGACGATATGGCCGATGGACAAGACCATGGCGGCGCGATGGAGGCGGTAACTGATCCACAAGCGCGGCTTCAGGTGATACGCGAACTGACCGCAATGGCATTGGCAGGTACACCTACAAGTGATCCCGCCTTTGACTGTCTTGGCGTGGTTGCGCACGAATGCGGAATTACCTCTCGCATGGCCGAAGACGTGATTGAAGGCTTCGCACTGGATGCCGCCGACTGGCGCCCGCGCCGCGAAAGCGATCTGTATCAATATTGCTACCATGTCGCAGGCGCAGTTGGTGTCATGATGGCGGTGGTTATGGGTGTTCCAGCCGACGATGACGCGACACTTGACCGGGCATGCGACCTTGGCCTCGCGTTTCAGCTTGCTAATATCGCTCGGGACATCGCCGAAGATGATGCAGCCGGGCGTTGTTATCTGCCCGACGATTGGCTCGCCATGCTCGACATCGCGCCGGGCGAACATATGAAGCCGCATAACCGCAAAAAATTGGCGCTCATTGGCCGCTGGCTCGCCGATGAGGCTGAGCAATATGAGGCATCAGCGCGCGTTGGCGCGAAGCATTTGCCCCTGCGTGCGCGCTGGGCCGTGTTGTCGGCCGCGGGCATTTATGGCGAAATCGCGCGCAAGGTCCGCGCCGCACAAGCCCACGCATGGGATCAGCGGATATTTACAAGCAGGCCAGAAAAATTCCGTTGGGTGCGCAAGGCGTTTGTCGATGCGATTGCCAACAACCCGCGCGATACGAACCGCGATATGTTGTGGACGCGGGTGCGGTAAATTTGTTTAGACCGTCATCCTGAATCAGGATCAGGCTGACGATAGGATACGCGCGGCCCGCTCAGACAACCGCTCCACAGCCGCCTTATGAATCCCCGGCGCACAGCAGATTAGTCCAAAATCCAGCGGCGCGCGTTTATTGTATGTTATAGTCTGGCCAAGCGCATCCGTTACAACCCCGCCCGCCTCTTGCGCCACCAGATGCGCCGCGGCGATGTCCCATTCATTACCCCAACGCAATGTCGCTACAAGGTCGGCCCTGTCGCAGGCGACCATCGTCATACGCATTGCGATGCTATTGGGTTTGTCGACCGTTACCAGATCGGAATCCACGCGTGGCAAATCGTCGGCCGGCACGCGTGCTCCAGAGAAATCCTGACGTATGCTGCCCGACAGCAGCGTGCCGTTGCACGTCACGCCCTCACCGCTGGCGGCAACCCAGATTTTGTCTTGCGCAGGTGCCGCCATCACGGCGAACACCGGAAGGCCATCCGCCACCAATGCCACTGACACGCACCAACCGCTGCGTCCACGCACATAGTCTCGCGTTCCGTCGATTGGGTCGACAAGCCACAGCAAGCGCGCATCGAGCCGTGACGGGTCATCGATTGTTTCTTCTGAAAGCCACGCGGCCTCAGGCAATATTGCCTGCAGCCGCTTTGTGAGCAGCGCGTCGACGGCTATGTCGATGTCGCTTACCGGGTTATCTTTGCTCTTTTCCCACACTTTGGTGTCGGGAGCTGCGCCATCGCGCCAGCTGGCAAAGGCCAATGCCGCTGCCTCCTGAGTGGCGGCAACAACGGCATCTCGGTCAAGCTGGCACTCAGGCACCTGCGATCATCATGCCGTCGATGCGCAGCGTTGGCACATTTGTGCCCCGTGTGAATTCCAAGTCATTGGCTGCTGTCATCGCCGCAAACATATCCTTCAAATTTCCGGCGATCGTGAATTCGCTGACTGCCCCGGCAATTTCGCCATTGATGATCAGGAAACCGGCCGCGCCCCGGCTATAATCGCCCGTGACGGGGTTTACGCCCTGTCCTGCGAGTTCATGCACATAGATACCATGCCTAATGTCGGCGATAAGTTCCGACACGCTGATGCTGCCGCCTTCCAGATGGACGTTGGATGTGCTGACACCAGGAGCGCCGCCGATGCCGCGGCTGGCATGGCCTGTGGGCTCAAGTCCCAGTTGCCGCGCGGATGCGCTTTCCATCAACCAACCCGTCAGAACACCGTTTTCGATGATGGAGCGGCGCGCAGTGGGCAGGCCTTCGCCATCAAAGGCACGCGAGCCAAGCCCGCGCATGCGATGCGGATCATCAACAATAGAAATGCTGCTGTCGAACAACTGTGCGCCAAGCGATTCGAGCAGAAAGCTTGCCTTTCGCGCAATCGAAGAGCCGCCGATTCCGCCAAGCAAATGGCCTACAAAAGAACCGCCAACGCGTGGGTCAAACACAACTGGTATCTGACCGCTTTTGACTGTGCCGGGGTTCAACCGTTTAACCGCGCGTTCACCAGCGCGGGTGCCAATGTTGAAAGGGCTATCCAGATCGGCAAGGTGGCGCGTGGTCCGCCAGTCGTAATCCCGTTCCTTGGCGTCGCCATCGCCCGAAAGCACGCTGGCGGACATGCCATAGCCTGACCCGGATTTGACTCCGGCAAAGCCATGACTGGTGGCCAGCGCAAAAATGGAGCGACCGGCGCTTGCGCCTGCGCCTTCACTATTGGTTACGCCGGCTACGGCGCGCGCGGCGTTTTCGCATTCGAGCGCAGCAGCACGCAGCAGGGCAGGATCGGGATCAAGGCCATCATCCCCATCAAAATCCGGAACGGCGCCTGTCAGCAATCGATCCTGCGGCGCAAGGCCAGCATATTGATCCTCCGGTGCTTCTTTCGCCATGTCTATGGCACGCGTCACGAGCCCTGCAAGAATGTCCGGGTTCATGTTGGACGAAGAAATGGTGGCAGACCGTTGGCCAACAAAAACGCGCAGGCCGATATCTTCACCTTCGGAGCGCGCGACATCTTCCAACTGGCCAAGTCGTACTTGGACCTCAGTGGATGCATCGCAGACATATACTGCGTCAGCCGCGTCAGCGCCGGCCTTGATGGCTTGGGAAACGAGATTATGTGCGCGATCAAGCGCTTCTTGTGGGTTCAGCATTCCCCCGCTTAGGCGCGGGCAATTACAGCGTCAATCGAGCCGCAATCAAAAAACGGTGAACAGCACAGCCAATACAGCAGGAATGGCAATCGCCGCGCCCCACAGTTTCAACCGATCTGCATAATAGCGGGTTTCAAGCCCATCACCTGGATACGCATTGGCATTGAGCGCCTGCCAACGCCGTTCCAAATTACGGCAAAGTGGAATGACCGCGCCAACAAACAAAACCAAGACAAAATAAGGGAAAATGGAAGTCCCGCTCGATTCGATAGTCGGCGTCACCAAAAAAATCAGCATTAGGGTGTACACGACCAAAGCAAACGCTACGTGGTCGGACATCCGTTTCGAATAGCTTTTATATGCGCGCAGATACGCAGTTTCGGCTTTTGCCATTTCTCTCTCCTCTATCCCGTCACAAGACTGTCACTTTCAGGAAGAGGTTTCAAGCAAATTTATACGTAGCTAGGGAAGGCCCAGAATCTTGTGGTTTTGTAAGGATAAGCGCCATTTTGGACGCTCCATTACGAAGTCCGTCGCCGCCGATACGCTGCCTTCATTCAACGCCGCGTCACCCATATCCATGGGCTGGATGAGGAAATGGGCAAATTGCCATTGTTCCATGGCATCAATGTCGCTGGTGCGCTGCGGCCAGACAAGCTTCAGCTCGTCGCCGACACGCTGGATAACCTCCGAACCCGCCTTGGGGCTGATACATACCCAATCGATACCAGGGTGCACCGATATCGTACCGTTACTCTCAATCGCAATTTGAAAGCCGGCCGCGTGCAACGCGTCGACGATAGCATCATCGACCTGCAACATTGGTTCGCCGCCGGTAATTACGACATAGCGGTTGGCGGTGCCATCGCCCCATAACGCTGCAACCTTTGCCGCCAATGTGTCAGCATCATAGCGCCCACCATTTTCGCCGTTCGTGCCAACAAAGTCCGTGTCGCAAAACTGGCAAATGGCGGTGGCGCGATCCGCCTCGCGTCCCGACCACAGATTGCAGCCGGAAAAGCGCAAGAAAACCGCACGGCGGCCCGCATGGACGCCCTCCCCCTGCAACGTGAGGAAAATCTCTTTGACGGCATAACTCATGCGTAAATGGTCGGGTCAGGCAGGCCAGCGTCGGCAAAGCCCTTGGCTCGCAGGCGGCAGGCATCGCATTGACCACAGGCTTTGGTGTCCGCGCTTGGATCATAGCAGGACCAACTCATGCCAGCGTCTAGCCCTAGGCGCGCAGCTTCACGAGCGATGTCGGCCTTTGTCATATCCAGCAATGGCGTGTGCACGGTAAAATGGTCACCTTCAACGCCCGCTTTGGTGGCGAGATTGGCGGTCGCCTCAAACGAACGGATGAACGCCGGGCGACAATCGGGATAGCCCGAATAATCTAGCGCATTGACCCCAATCCAAAGATCGCGGGCATCCCGCGCTTCGGCCAGGCCAAGGCATAAGGACAGGAATATCGTGTTGCGTGCGGGCACATAGGTTACCGGAATCGCGCCAGACTCCACGCCCTCCTTGGGCACATCAATATCCGCCGTCAGCGCCGACCCGCCAAAGCGCGTCAGGTCCAGCGGCAGAATGATATGCTCTTTAGCCTCCAAATGCGCGGCAATACGCGCCGCGCTTTCAAGTTCTACGCGGTGACGCTGGTTGTAATCGATGGTGAGCGCAATCAGGTCGTAGCCAGCCTCACGCGCCAATCCGGCCACGACCATGGAGTCGAGACCACCGGACAAAAGGACGATTGCGGATTTGGTGTGCATTGTCATGCCGTCCCCATAGACCTTCGTACCGCGCAATGTCGAGACACCGCCCACGCGCATATCGTTTCAATACATCGAATGCGCTCGGGGCGAACAGACGTTAGCAGGGAGAGGAAATGGTGCACCCAACTGGATTCGAACCAGTGGCCCCCAGATTAGGAATCTGATGCTCTATCCTGCTGAGCTATGGGTGCCTTGTGGTGGCCATAGCTGCCGACATTCCCGTGGTCAATTTTTAGCAGATGGCGGAACAACCGGAAATAATAATGGCGCTACGCCAATGCCTTCATCGGCTAAGGCTTTTGCCTCGCCGGTGCTTGTTTCACCGTGAATAAGGCGGTCCGGCTCTTCCCCATAATGGATTGCGCGGGCGGTCTCGGCAAAGTTGCCGCCCACCCACTGGGAGTTATCCAGCATTTCGGTTTGTGCGCGCGCAAGTTTTTGTACCAGTTCAACCAATGCTGGGGACGGGCCTTCCGCAGCGGCGGGTGTTGGGACTGTCGCATCGGCCTGCGACGCTACAACTGCGGGCGGACGCATCGCACGCTGATTGCCCTTTCGTGGCACGTTGGGCACCGAAAGTGCCTTATGAATATGTACGTCGGCGCACAGCGGGCAAGCCAGCATGCCGTTGGATTTTTGCGTATCGAAATCGGCCGCGGACGAAAACCAGCCCTCAAACGGGTGACCGTTGCTGCAGTTTAGGTCGAATGCAATCATTGCGCGCCGCCGACTCCAAGCAATTGATCCAGCTTTCCTTGGGAATCCAGAGCACGCAGGTCGTCCGATCCGCCCATTGCGACGTCGTTGATAAAAACCTGCGGCACCGTCCGGGCGCCCGGCGCGCGCGCAACCATCTCAGCGCGCTTGGCGCCACCCATTGTCACATCATATTCGGTATATTTGACACCTTTGCTGTCCAAAAGATGCTTGGCACGGACGCAATAAGGGCATGCGAATTTGGTGTAAATTTCAACAGTCGCGGTCATAGCTCAGAGATGGTGTGCAACGGCACCCAAGTCAAGCGTCGCGCGATATGAAGGCGGGCTGATGGTTGGTGCCACGCAAAGCACGGGCCCAACAAAAAATCTGCACCCAGCTTGCACCGTTGCGTTTTAATACTGACACACACCCATCGCTGGTCGCGCCCGTAGTGAACACATCATCAATCAGCATGAGGCGGAGCCCCTTTACCCTGCCCTGCCATTTAGGGTTCACGGCAAAGGCGCCGCCCACCGCTTTTTTGCGGCGCCGGACATCAAGGCCGCGCATAGTTGGCGTACGTTTATGCCTGACCAATATGTCGGGAACAAAGGGGATGCCGCTTAATGCGGCCAGCTCTTGGCCAATGAGGGCGGATTGGTTGAAGGTACGCGACCACATCCGGGTCCAGTGCAACGGGACTGGGGTGATGATCAAATTGGCATGATCATCAGGCAAATGCCTAACCAGTTGCCGTGCGATGACGCGGGCCAAACCAATTTTTCCGCCATATTTCAGCCGAAGTACAACTTGCGCCGATACATCATCATATTTCACGGCCGCCCGGATGCCGTCATGCCGGGGTGGATGGGCGATACATGACGCGCAATAAGCATCGTCGCCACGGTCAAATTCGAAAGGCGCTGCGCATCCGCGGCACCAAGGCGGTCCCAGAAATTCCAAATTTTGCCAGCAAGAGACGCAAAAGGGTCCACCCGCTGGGGTGATTGCGCCGCAACAGGGGCAGCGTTCAGGCAAGACCCAATTCAACATTATATGGAAAATGTCGCTTCCCCATGCCATATCAGACTTGTCGGACAAAGCATCCCGCTTCACAAGGCTCAAATGCATGAAGATGTGACTCCCCCAGAGATTTTTGACCGCCGCCGTCGCCGGAGCTTGCGGGAACGCGCGCACCAGCGGACAGGTGACATGTTTCTGTGGAACCATATTGCGCAAGATCTCGCCGAGCGGCTTTCCGTCGTAACGCGTATATTTGAACATGCGCTGATCATTGGTCCAATCGCGCGATGGCAGGCAGACATCCTGCCGCCGCACGTTCGCTATACGCTGGCGACGCTGCGCGAAGACGGAGCAGGGGAAGATCGCGTAATCGTGCTGGACGAGGACCGCCTGCCATTCGCGCAGGGGAGCTTTGACCTTGTGATCTCCGCCGGTACGCTCGATAGCGTCAATGATCTTCCCGGCGCTCTTATTCAGATACGCCGTATCTTGCGACCTGACGGTTTGTTTCTGGGTCATATGTTTGGCGCTGGAACATTAGGTGCGCTGAAATCGATGTTTCTGGAAGCCGATGCCGAACGCGTGGCGGCGCATATTCATCCACAGATTGATTTGCGCAGTGCGGCCGACCTGATTGTCCGTGCGGGGTTCAACTTGCCGGTTGCAGACCAAGACAATTCTTTAGTCCGCTATGCCGACTGGCGCGCAATCATCTCTGACATTCGCGACGCGGGGATTGGCAACGCCCTTTCGGGACCGCGACCCTTTTTGGGGAAGGACATCGCCGGCCGACTGGATGCAATCTTCGCAAGGCGCGCAGACGAACATGGCAAGGTTACCGAACGCTATGCGCATGTGCACCTAAGTGGATGGGCACGGTCGGAGAACCAACCCCGCCCCGCCAAAAGAGGAAGCGCGCAAGTTTCTCTCGCTGACGTCTTATCAAAGGACCGCAAAATTTAAAGCGACTGAAGCTTTTGTACCAAAGGATAATCAGCAGGTGGCATCGGCAATACAGCCATGTCCTGCGGCAGAAGCCATTGAATATCGGTGGCGTAAATCGGTTTTGGGGTGCCGACCCAATGGTCACAACGATACAGCAGTAGTACAAGATTTCGATCACCCAATGGCGCACTTGCGAAGGTCTCCGGCACCAGATCCTGCGCTGATACAATGATGCCCAGCTCCTCCTCCAGCTCTCGGATGAGCGCAACTTCGGGGGATTCACCATTGTCGACCTTGCCGCCAGGGAACTCCCATAACCCGCCCATTTGCGCTCCCTCAGGACGCTTTTGAAGCAGAATTTGACCCTTTTCGTCGGTTAAGGCCGCGGCAACCACGAACAATAGTGTAGCATTTTTTTCCATATTCTCATCATGCTGAAAGGCTTTGTTAACCCCTTTGTGGGATTTTGGTCGCGGTCGCAACCAAGCAATAAAGTAGGGCCAGACTTGTAGGAACTCGTTTTTCGCATTGCAAAGTGCGACCGCGGCACGACAGCAGTAGGATATGGTTTGAGCGTTGCATCACTCTTTATTGCGATGAATCCCTCGCTGGGCAACCTCGCCGAGAGTAATAACGGAATTTGGATTAACGTTTCGAATACATTTAGAAAGACGCGTTAACTATCAACTTAACCAAATAGTAAACATTACTGAATTATCGTTCCCAAGGTGGATATTTTTGACAAAACCGCCCCGGCGTATGAAGAAACAGACTGGAGACCAAATATGAAAATGATCACTAAAATGTTCAAAAACGAAGACGGCGCGACCGCAATCGAATATGGCCTAATCGCTGCTTTGATTGCTGTTGCCGCAATCGCTGGAATGACTACCCTCGGCGGGAGGATAGGTGGCGGTTTCAATAACGTCGCTGGCAACCTTAGATAAAAAGCGGCGTATAAAAATCTGTGGCTCAGCTCCTCAGTTTTTCAAGAACATCAGGACGGAAACTTCGGTTTCCGTCCTTTTTTATAGCACATTGCTGCGCCATTCAGTTGTTGGCTGGAACCCTTGGTAAAGAAGCCAGAGGGTCTGCGCTGGTTTCGTTTTAATATGTAACGACTTTCAGCTTTTGACCTGCCCGTATTATTGCGTTGGATGGCAAGCCATTCAACGCCAAAAAGCGATCGGTCTGCAGCGACGTATATGCCATGCGACCGGCAAGAGATGCTATGGTATCGCGCGGCCCCGCCGAAATAACGCGCAGCTTGAGGGGCTTTATTGCGGCCGCCTGCGCATTGTTCAAGCGCGACATGCTTGAAAACATTTGGTCAAATGGGTTTGCTTTGGCGGCCGTAATCGTCACGAAATGATAGGCCGTCCCTGGCGCCCATTCATAGGCAAATACGCGCACTACGCGCTGTCCCTGTTGGGTGTTGACCACCGCCTCGCTATAAAATGCGGGAATGTCATTCACCGTCGTCCGGCGAATATCTCCAACCGGAATGGTCGTATTCCCACCCGATACCGCCTTCAACGCCTTGGAAATGTAGCTTTGGCGGTTGCCGTCAAATGCGGCTGCGGTAAATATGGCTTTTCCGCTATTTCCGTTGATGGAAACGGCGTCGCTTCCATTCTGAATGCCGAAGCCATTGGGCGCTGTGAATTGCATTTTAAGCTGCGGATGCAGGAATTCCTGCCCTTCGATCACGCCTTGCGCGGGGTCATCGCCATATAGCATGCCGTCAATCGCGGCCAGGTGAGCATCCGCATTCCGAAATGTGCTCACAGGGTAAGCCTTGGACCGCGTTTCTGACCGCACAACACGCCGCGCAGGATCAGGGTGCGTGCTTGCCCATTCCGGAATTTGGCCGTCCGCCAAACCGGCAATCCGTGAGTCTACGACCGTCTGCAAGGCGAGCGAGTTGAGCATCGACGCCAATGCGCTTGGATCATAACCGGCCTTGCTGAGATACAGGATGCCGTAATCATCCGCTTCCTCTTCCTGCGTGCGAGAATATTTTAGGCTGAACACTTGCGCCAGTGGTCCTGCATATTGTTGCAAGCCACCGCCGATTGCCCCCAGCAATCCGCCAGAATTACCGAGCACTGAACCCAATATGCTCCCACCCATGCCCAACAGGCCGGCAAGCGTCGCATTGCTTTTGCGTTTCTCGCTATGCCGTGCGGCGGTGTGCCCGACCTCATGCCCCAGAACCCCCGCCATTTCGGCCTCGCTGTTGCACAGGGCGACAAGCTGACGGGTGATGTAGACAAAGCCACCGGGCAAGGCGAAGGCGTTGTTCACGGACGAATTGAGCAACGTCACATTAAAATCGCTCTGCGCATTGCCCAGCCCCGACTGCATCGCGATATTTTTGCCGACGCGCACAACATATTCCGTTTGCGGACTTTGCATCGGTCCGCCAAATTCCTTCAAGATTTCGGTGTTATATTTGGCGCCCTCCGCCTTTTCTTTGAGGCTGAATGGCTTTGGAGCAGGCGCAGTCTTAGTGCTTGGTTTGGCCATAACGGGAATATTGGAGCCGGAATTAGCCAGTGCTAATAAGGTGACACTACCAATCAAAAACGTCTTAGAAAAACGCATAAAGACACTCCTTAGGCAAGGAGAATGCTGACTAGCATGCTTTGTTGCAACGGTTCAAACAAACTACCGTTTTACAGAGAGACCGCCGACAACTTTCAAGCGCCCATAGATAAAAACTTTGTCCGGCGTTGCTGCACCAATTCCTTAGCGGAAAAAGCAGACAATGCTTCCAGTTCCTCATGGATGGCGGATGCCAGCGTCGCTGCTGCCAGCGCATGGTCGCGATGTGCACCGCCGACTGGCTCCTTAACAATGCGATCAATGATGCGCAGCGATTTGAGATCATCTGCAGTCATTTTCATCGCCTGCGCTGCATCAGCCGCCTTGTCGCCTGTACGCCACAAAATCGATGCACAGCCCTCGGGTGAGATCACCGAATAAACGGCATATTGAAACATAAGAATCCGGTCTGCGGCCGCCAAGGCAACTGCGCCGCCCGACCCGCCCTCGCCGACAATGCAGGCGATCATGGGTACGCCAAGTGCCAAGCATGCTTCGGTAGAACGGGCAATCGCTTCGGCTTGCCCGCGTTCTTCGGCCTGAATTCCGGGAAACGCGCCTGACGTGTCCACCAAGCTTACGACGGGAATAGCAAAGCGATCCGCAAGCTCCATTAAGCGGATAGCTTTACGATAGCCCTCTGGCTTTCCCATGCCAAAATTATGGCGTAGCCGGCTTTGCGTGTCGTCGCCTTTCTCATGGCCAATGACCATGACCCGGCGACCATGTAATCGGGCCAACCCGCCGATAATCGCTTGGTCATCGCCAAAGGCGCGATCCCCGGCCAGCGGCATGAAATCTTCGAACATGGACGCGATATAATGCTTGAAATGTGGCCGTTCCGGATGGCGCGCAACTTGCGTTTTCTGCCATGCCGTCAGATTTGCATAAGTGTCGGCGAGTTGCTTGTCCGCCTTGCCGCGTAATTTTGCGATTTCTACGTCCGCATCGATGTCGCTTTCTTGCGTAGCGGCTTGGAGTTCCAAGATACGCGCTTCCAAGGCAGCGACAGGCTTTTCGAAGTCAAGATATATCATCATGCCTGCGGGTTAGAGCCTGCGGCGCGACGGGTCAATGTGCGCGTTGCCAAAGGATGCCGCCGATTGACCAGTTCGACCAGCCGGCTGCTGTCGACATGCGTGTAAATCTGCGTGGTTGCGATGTCGGCGTGGCCCAGCATGGACTGTAACGCCCGCAGGTTTGCGCCACCTGCCAACAAATGCGTGGCAAAGGCATGCCGAAGGACATGCGGACTAACCTTTGCCGGGTCCAAACCGGCCTGCGCAGCCAGTTCCTTTATGATCTGAAACAGACGGATGCGGCTGATATGGCTCGCGCGCGAGGGAAACAGAAAGCGTGCCTTTTCAGGTATCATGGCTGACCAAGTGCCAACGGCTTGGCGTGCACGGTTAGAGATGGGAACCAAACGTTCCTTCGCGCCCTTGCCTTTGACGATAATGAAAGGCTGATCCGACACGACCGCATTTCGGGGCAGCGCCGCCAGTTCAGTTGCGCGTAATCCTGATCCATACAGCAATTCGATAAGAGCCGCCAAGCGGAAGTCGGCGGGCGCAGGGTGAGGCTGTGCAAGCTTGTCCGCAATGACGGCGAACAACTTATCCACTTCGTTGATATCAAGAATTTTAGGAAGTGTGCGCGCCTGTGGTGGCTTTGGCAACGCAGCAGACGGATTGTCGGCGCGAAAGCCCTCCTCATGCAAAAAAGCGAAAAAGCGACGCAGTGCCGATACCTTGCGCGCAACTGAGCTATTGGCAAGGTCTCGCCAGTTGCTTGCCAGTTCCGCCAGATTGTCGGCGCCAGCATCATTCAGCTTTCCCTCCAACAATCGGGATGCAGCGAGAAGATCACTTTTATATGCAGAAAGCGTGTTTGCAGCCACGCCTTGCTCGGCTGCTAACATTTCCAGAAACCGGGTAATTAGATCACGATCGGACGCGCTCATATATGGCCGGTATGTGCCGTGGACGGAAGATCAGCCAAACGTAACCGCTTCCGCAGCAATCATCCGCGCCTCGGGTTCCAGCCCCACCTGACGCAACGCCCGCACGATATGATATAGATGGAAAGCAGGAATTGATGACCAAGAAGCGGCCTGCATTCCAGCGATGGCCATCAACGCTACTGTTCCCTTTTCGCCGCGCTGGGCCGCTGCAGTGATGGCTTTCGACCATGCTGTCTGCCGCGATATGTTCACCTTGAGGTCGCCGCCAAATTCGGTCCGCGCATCGGCATCAATTCGGCCAAGGCCAGACAGTCCCGCTAACAGCAGCGCAGATTTATGGCCCTCGACGCTTTCGTCGTTGCTGTAGAATGCGTCGAGATTGCCATAATCCGCTGGCGCAACCCGCCCAGGCGCGCCCAAAGTGATCAGTGCCCAACCGAGCGATCCGTCCGGTACGACGCTTACCCAGCGCGCGGCGGACCGATCAAGTCCAGCAGTCAGCATAGACGCAACCAAGCCATCAGCCTCTGCCTTATGGTCTGCATCAGGCGCAATCAATGCCGCAGCCCGCGCGGTCATAACGAGCGCAGCGTGATAATCAGCGCCAGCGGCGGCAGCCGACCATAAGGATGTCATAGCCGCAACCTTCGCATCCGCGCCGGAGGCCGTGTAGGCATTGCCCAAGTTTTCTGCCTTTGTCCGCTCAGCATCAGGCGCGTCGGAATCTTCAAACACTTGCGCATAAAGATCAACCATATCGCGGTTCGACAATATACCTAAAGCAGCAGCACCAGAGGCATATTTGACGCGGATCGTTGGCGTGAACATCGGCAATTGCGCGCGCCATCCGTCAACCTGCCGGCCAATTGTGCTAAAAAGCCTCTCGGGCGGTTCCAAACCGACAGCAGCGGACAGACCAAAGCGCCATGGGTTCATGCCCTCGACATTGTCCCATTCAATCTTGACCGACCGTCGCCCGTTAATGCCCGCGCCAACGACTTTTTCCGCCAAAAGATAGTCAACGCCGCGGACCCAGCCTTGATAACGGCCCTGATTGATAAAGGCGGTCGCGCTGCCTTGTTCGCCCGCTAATGACGCGCAAATGGCCCGTGACATTTTCCAGTTGCCATTATTGACCAGGCGCACGCCGCTCTCGCTTAGCGGGCAGAGGCCTGCCACATCGCCATTGGCAAGATAGGCTTGCATGGCAACTTCATGCAGCCGCTTTGTATAATTTCCACCATCAACTTGCTGAACGAGGTTACGCGCAACGACAGAATCCCCCATGCGCAAAAGCAACCAAGCACGCTCGGCTGTCCAGTCGGCACCGCTTACCCCTTCTGGCGTATTGGTTCGGCTCGCAAGCAACCGCCGCGCCATAATGGTTCCCCAACGCGAGGCAATCGGACCAGACGTACGTTCGACAACTTGCATCAGAAACGGCCCGCTCAGCGACCCGAAAGAGTCCGCGGGAAAGCCGCCAGATGCTTGGGAAATTATGCCAATATTGCTTAAAGACCGGCGCGCAGAAGGCGGGACATCATATCGGACGATCTGTACTGGCGTTTCTTCGTCTGTCTCCGCATCAGCCTCAACATTAGGGTCGCCCACCGTTGTCGCTGCGCTTGGTGCAACTGTCCCAGGCGCCGCTGGCGTCGGTCGGCGGGCAGACGCGGGCGGCAGCGGTGCAGGGTCGCCAAATCCTTCAGGCAGCAAAGATTCCGGACCTTGCTGCCCTAAAGCTGGCAAGGAAATGACCAGAAGAAGAGCACTCGCAACCAAGAGGCTGCTTTTTGATATCTTGTCAGTCAATGATGCGAACCTGATTCCATAGTTGCGAACTGCAATGTCGTTAGTTCTAATAGCATTGGCTGCGCAGGCCGCAACCATGCGGTGAGAATAGCAAGCCAAGGCCCCTAGCGGCAACAGTTACTATGCACCAAAATTCAATGTCGCGCGACAGCGCAGAAAATGTCCAATTAAGATTCTGTTTTTGCGATATAAAATAACAAAACGCCAAATTGCTTTCGGCTTAAGCCAAGCCACTATATAGGTCGCCGGGTCATGGCGTTACATCACGAACCGCAAACTCAGAAAGGCGACATACGCGCCGCGTTCATTATTGACCGGCCAATCGTGCTTGTCGGAATGATGGGTGTTGGCAAAACCAGCATTGGTAAGCGACTTGCTGCACGCCTTGGCACAGACTTTGTCGATGCGGATGACGAAATTGAAAAGGCCGCGGGCCAGTCTATCGCCGAAATATTCGAAAAATATGGTGAGGATTATTTCCGCGATGGCGAACGCCGGGTAATTGCGCGGCTGATCGAGGAGAGCCCAAAAGTCATTGCGACTGGCGGTGGCGCATTCGTGAATGACTTTACCCGCGCATTGATATTGGAGCGCGCAACATCAATTTGGCTTGATGCCGATATCCAGATATTGGCCGACCGTGTATCGCGACGAAACAACCGCCCGCTTTTAAAAGGCAAGGACCCCGTCACGGTCCTGACGGAACTTGGCAAAGTTCGAAACCCGCTTTATGCGGCGGCAAACTTCCACATTCGCAGCGACACATCACCGCATGCGCGGACGGTTGAGAATATTCTAAAGGCGCTTGCTGCATGACCGTGATTTCCGTCGACCTTTCCAACGCACCTTATGACATCCATGTGCGTGCAGGTTTGTTGGCGGATGCAGGGACGCATTTGATGCCCTTTGCCCGCGACAATCGCTTGCTCATAGTGACCGATGAAAATGTCGCCCATGCGGTTTTGCCGATGTTGCGAGGCGCACTGACGGCGGTGGGAATGGATACGGCTGTTTTCACACTTCCGGCAGGCGAAGCCGGCAAAAGCTGGGAACAGTTGGAACGCCTGACCGATTGGCTGCTTGAACAGCATGTGGAACGCAGCGACCATATTGTCGCATTTGGTGGCGGCGTGGTCGGCGACATCACGGGTTTTGCGGCACATATCGTCAAACGCGGCTGCGCTTTTGTCCAGATACCAACAACTTTGCTTGCGCAGGTCGACAGCAGCGTCGGCGGCAAAACTGCGATTAACAGCGCAGCAGGCAAAAACATGGTCGGTGCCTTTCATCAGCCCGCCTTGGTGCTTATTGATCCAGACCTGTTATCAACTTTGCCCACGCGGCAGCTCGCCGCCGGTTTTGCCGAGGTGGTGAAATATGGCTTAATCGATGACCTAGAGTTTTTCGATTATTGCGATGCACATCTCGAACGCTTTTTTGCAGGCGACGCCGATGTGCGTGCGCAGGCCATCATTCGGTCGGTGCAGTCCAAGGCGCGGATCGTCGCTGCGGACGAGACCGAACGGACGGGCACGCGTGCCTTGCTCAATCTGGGGCACACTTTCGGCCATGCTTTGGAAGCTGACACAGGCTTTTCAGATAGACTGTTCCATGGCGAAGCGGTCGCGGCCGGCATGGCATTGGCGTTTCGCTACTCCGTCCGGCTGGGCCTTTGCCCCACAGAGGATGCACAGCGTGCCACAGGGCTTCTAAAACGGGCAGGCTTACCTACCAGCCTATCGGAGGCTGGCGTCACCGCTAATGGCGCCGCTCTGGTCGACTATATGCGGCACGACAAGAAAATGAGCGGGGGAACCCTTCCCTTCTTGCTCGCACGCGGGATCGGCCAAACATTCCTGTCCAAAGATGTCCATTTGGAAGACGTTGCCGCGTTCCTCGACAGCGAAGCTTAATCCTGCGTAATTAGGAAATCGTCGGAATCATCGCCACCAAAACTGTGGCGGGTTCCGGCATGCATATCGCCACTATTAAATTGCGCCTTGAGCCGGCTTCGGTCGCGGCGTCGGAACTCCGCGATGATATCCAGGATAACCTCGCGATCAGTGCCAAAATATTTGAGCGCATCGGCAGACATGCGGATTGAGGATTCAAACACCTCGCGCATGATGCTGATGCCGTCATCTTCCATAAGCTTTAGCGCTTGCTCCCTGTCGAATGCACGCACGAACAACTTTGTCCGAGGGAATGTCTCGCGCACGGGTATTAGAGATTCTGCGGTCACATAACGATCATCGATGCAGAAGAATATCGCCTGTGCGTCTTCTCCCCCCGCACGCTTAAGCAAGTCAACGCGCGTGCCATCGCCATAAAAAACCTTGAAACCAAAGTCGTTGCTGAGGTCAATGGTCTGCGGATTTATGTCAATCAACGTAACTGAGCGTCCCGCCGCCTGCATAATTTGCGATACTTGCTGTCCAAAACGGCCATGGCCGACAATGATTACATTGGCTTGCGATGCCAGTGCGGGGTCATCAAGTTGCACATCTTCCTTGCCCGTACGTGCGGCAAGCTTACCCGCAATGATCATCAGGAAAGGTGTCGTCGCCATCGAAAGGGTAACGACCGCCCCGAATAGGCTTCCCGCCTCTGGCTCGATCAGCAAAGCCTGCTGCGCTGCTGTGAACAAGACAAAGGCGAACTCACCGCCTTGGCTCAAAAGCATAGCCATGATGATGGACTGCTTACTCTTCAGGCCAAAAAACCGGCCCAATGCGAATATGACCGTTATCTTGACGGCGACGAGGGCGAGCGCAAGACTGGCTACAAACAAGGGCTGCGCGAGAATGACGTCTACATCAAGCAACATACCGACTGCGAGGAAGAAAAGCCCAAGCAAGATTGATCGAAACGGATCAATGTCCGCCTCAAGCTCATGCCGATACGGCGAATCCGCGAGCATCACGCCTGCAACAAACGCACCAAGCGCTGGCGATACGCCGATCGCCTGCATCACCGCAGCGCTGACGCATACCGTGAACAGGCCAGTGACGATAAACAATTCCCGTTCGGAAATCTTGCCGACCAGCCGCAACAATGGCGACAATAAATAACGCCCTGCCAGAACCAGCGCGACAATTGCGAGCACAGCGTACAGGGCCAGAGTCCACCCTTCGATGGCGCCCTCCAACGCTGGCGCACGCGACAAAGCGGCAACGATGGTGAGCATGGGCACAATCGAAATGTCTTGAAACAGCAAAATGGAGAAGCTCTTTTCGCCATAATCGGTCTTCATGCGTCCGCGCGACTGCAGCAATGGCAGCACCTGCGCTGTGGACGACAATGCGAGAGGCAGGCCAAGGACCAAGGCCGCTTCCCAGCTAAAGCTCGGCATGGCAAAATGCACCACGGCAAACATACCAAGCCCGCATAAAATGACCTGCAACGGCCCGAAAAGGAAAATATCACGCCGCAACAGCCACAGCCTGCTTGGGGACAATTCCAGTCCAACCAAGAACAAAAGCAAGATGATGCCGATTTCGGAATACGCCATTATCGTCTCGGGCGCGCCAATAAGGCCTAGTCCGTCTGGCCCAATCGCAATCCCCGCGACGAGATAACCAAGCACAGCGCCCAGCCCAAGGCGGCGAAAAAGCAACACGGCAATCAGTGCAGCGCCCAACAGCACGACCCCGCCCAACATCACATCAGCGACGAGGTTGTGCGGGGCATCCGCCATCAGGTCTGCACATTCCGTGTTTTAGCCGCAGCAAGTATCGCGTCGTAAGGCAGCAATATTGCCGCGTGGCGCGATGGATAATCGCACGCCGCAGCAAGCAATGCGAGGTCAAGCCAGCGCGTCGGCATGGCGCCGACACGCTTTAGCGCCGACGCGACGCCGTCGCGTAAATCTGCAATCTCGGATATGTCCAAGCCAATCGCATTGTCTTGCAAGATAGCGGCCGAGGCCTGACCAAGCGCGCAGGCATTCGCGCGCAAGGCAATTTGCGATATGCAACCCGCAGCGTCGGTAGTGACATCTGCCTGGATCCTGCTGCCGCACAAAGGCGATCGCACTTCCGCTGTACCTTGCGGATCATCAAGGCGATGATTGGCGACCAAAGCCGTTGCCAACCTTAATATGTCACGGTTGTAGAGCGCCGAGTCCATCAGTCCGCCGCCGTGGGAGAGGCTTCACGTGCGGCGCTTTGTTCGCGAACGAATTCCGACATGGCGTCTCCGCTGGCGTTGAGCAGCGGATAGGTCCGCGAAGTGGTCATCCACTCCGGTCGCTCCTCATCTGCGCCGTAAACCATGTCATAGCCCATCACAAACAGCAGGAATATCAACGTTGCTATGATCAGCCCCTTGAGCAGGCCAAATCCGAAGCCAAGCATCCGATCAATAGGACCAAGCAAAGACTTGCGCGACTTCGCCCCAAGCGAACGCGATATCCATTTGCCAAGCGCGTAAATCACAATAACAATCGCCAAAAAGGCTGCCACCGCTGCGCCCGAGCCAGAGCCCACGGTCTCAGTCAGAGCGGCTGTCGCGGGGGCATGAAACATACGGACAGCAGCGATAATCAATACCCAGGCGATCATCGACAGCGCCTCTTGCACAAAGCCACGCAAGAAACCGAATATAGCCCCGCTGCCGAGCAGAAACAGAACAATAATATCAAGTGCCGCCATCTGTTCCTCTTGCCCATTTCGTTGAAACGCAATGTTTAGTGCTTGCGGATCGCTGTGTACTCCGATGCCCGAACAGACAACCGATTACACTGCTTTGCGACGCGCTGACTACCCTTGGGATGTGATTAGATTTAGGGACGTCCCAGCATGTGGTCAACGAGATTGGCAAGCGTTCGGAACTCTTGCGTCGAAATACCCGCCTGACCTTTTACCGACGGCGGGACTAAAGCGCGGCTGAAGCCAAGCTTAGCAGATTCCTTTAACCGCAAGGCGCCATGCGCCACAGGACGAATTTCCCCGGACAAAGCAACTTCGCCGAACAAAACCGCGTCGGACGGCAGTGGCCTTTCGGCCAAGGCAGAGACCAATGCCGCGGCAACCGCAAGATCGGCGGCTGGGTCGGAAATGCGATATCCACCTGCGATGTTGAGATACACCTCGGCCGTTGAAAAGCTCAACCCGCACCGCGCCTCAAGCACCGCGAGGATCATCGCAAGCCGGCCACTGTCCCAGCCCACGACAGCGCGGCGGGGCGTCGCGCCGCTTGATAGCCGAACCGTCAGCGCCTGAATTTCCACGAGAACAGGGCGCGTCCCCTCTAACGCCGGAAATACCGTCGCGCCCGTAACCTGTTCGGCCCGGTCGGTCAGGAACAATGCGCTAGGATTGCCTACTTCCGTCAGGCCCTCTTCAACCATCGCAAAGACGCCGATTTCGTCGGTCCCACCGAACCGGTTTTTGGAGGCGCGTAAGATACGATATTGATGGCTGCGTTCGCCCTCAAACGACAATACTGTGTCGACCATATGTTCCAGCACGCGCGGTCCGGCAATCGTGCCGTCCTTGGTAACATGACCAACGAGCATCAACGCCGTGCCGCGTTCTTTGGCAAAGCGAATAAGTTCTTGTGCAGACGCACGCACTTGGCTGACCGTGCCGGGCGCGCCTTCAATCAAGTCGCTGTGCATGGTCTGAATGGAATCGATGACCAATAATGCCGGCGGAGCGCCCTGTGCCATCGTCGTCAAAATGTCGCGCACCGAAGTTGCAGCCGCAAGCTGCACAGGCGCATCGCCAAGCCCGAGCCTGCGCGCACGTAAGCGCACTTGATCAACCGCCTCTTCGCCAGAAATATACGCGACGGAAAGCCCGCGCCGCGCGAGATTGGCTGCGGCTTGCAACAATAACGTCGATTTACCAATGCCTGGGTCGCCCCCCAACAGGGTTGCCGAACCCGGCACAAGGCCGCCACCGAGTGCGCGGTCAAATTCAGATATGCCTGTTGATGCCCGATCGGGAAGTTTGATGTCCGAATTCAGCCCGGACAGTTCAACCGCACGCCCGCCCGAATGCAGATGATGCTTCAGTTCAAAAACAGTGGCGCTGGCCTCCTCAGCTAAAGTGTTCCATTCACCGCAATCGTCGCATTGCCCCTGCCACCGGTTGGACTCCGAACCGCATGCCTGACAGATATATTTGCGCTTTGCTTTTGCCATGCCCCTAAATTAACAGAACATATCAAGAACTCAAGGCATAATAGACAAATATTCGGTGCTTGCGCGTGGTCAGCCGGAATGCCACACCCTTGATATGCGCGAAAAAGAACTCAGACTGGCGCTCATTTGTTATGGCGGGGTCAGCCTTGCCATCTACATGCACGGCGTCACGCGCGAAATCTGGCATATGGTCCGCGCCAGCCGCGCCTTCCATGACGGCGTGCAGCCCACGCGCAGCAGCGAAATCGTCTATCGTGATTTGCTTGCCGAAATGTCGCGTGTCAGCGGCGTAAAGTTGCGGGTGTTGACCGACATCATTGCGGGTTCAAGCGCAGGCGGCATCAACGGGATTTTTCTGTCGCAAGCCATTGTCACCGGCCAATCGCTTGAGCCATTGACGGACATGTGGCTCGAAATGGCCGATGTCGATGTCCTGCTTGACCCTGATGCCCGCCCGCTATCGCGCTTCACCAAATTTTGGGCCACGCCAATTGCATGGATGATACTGCGCAGACGAGGGGGTGCGGTTGAACGGACCGTCGCCAAAGAAGCGCAGGAGGAAGTCGCTACAAAACTGTCGCGCTTTGTCCGCGCGCGCTGGTTTGCGCCACCCTTTGGCGGAAATGTTTTTTCCAAGCTCTTGCTCGACGCGCTGAACGCCATGGCGGCGAGCAAGGCTGGGCCACTGCTTTTGCCGAAAAATCAGCCACTGGATCTGTTTGTGACGGTGACGGACTTTAATGGCCATGATCAGGTCTTGCGCCTGAACAGTCCGGAAGAAGTGACTGAATCCGAACATCGCATCACTGTCGACTTCTCGACACGCGGACGAACCGGACTTGCCGAGATCGCAGAGTTGATATTCGCGGCGCGCGCTACGGCGAGCTTTCCGGGGGCCTTTCCGCCTTTTTCCGTGCGCGAGCTCGACCGCTTGCTGACGCGCGAGAATGTAACATGGCCTGGCCGCAGTGCATTTTTAAAACGTATATTGCCGCAACAATTTGCCGCCAATGCCGCTGAGGACACGATGCTGATTGACGGTTCGGTCCTTGCAAACGCGCCCTTTAACCAAGCGATTGCAGCGTTACGCAACCGCCCTGCACGCCGGGAAGTAGACCGGCGCTTTGTGTATATCGACCCAAAGCCGGGGCGCCCCAGTTTCCGATTTGGCAAGCGCAATGCGGACGGCAACCCCGATATGCCGCGCAAGCCACCGGGGTTTTTCTCGACCATATTGGGTGCGACATCCAACATCCCACGCGAACAGCCGATCCGCGACAGTCTGGAAAAAATCACGGGGCACTCTGACCGGATCGAAAGGACCCGCCGCATCGTCGATAGTCTTCGCAACGAAGTGGAAAATACGGTCGAAACGCTGCTTGGCAAAACATGGTTCCTAAGCCAGCCGACAGCGGCCCGTATGCAAAAGTGGCGGCAATCGGCGCAGCAAAAAGCCATTGCGGCAGGTGGGTTTAGCTATCGCGCGTATAGCCATCTTAAAGTTGCAGGCGTTGTTGACGACATTATCGCAACCGCACGCCGCAGCCTTCCCGATTCATCCCCCGCCTTTTTTCGTGCGCTCCGCAGCGCATTATGGACAGAGATTAAGGCCCGTGGTGTTGACGACATGCCGCAACGCACTGGCAAGGAAACGACACGACAGGCGATCGCTTTTTTCCGCACACATGACCTGCGCTTTCGGATCCGCCGCCTGCGTTTCCTCGCACGACACCTGACCGAAGAGGTCGAGAATGTCATAGTCGTGCCGGACGACAACATCACCAACATGCGCGATGCCATTTATAAATGCCTCGCTGTGTTTCTAGATCTGGAAACGGCGGAGTTTTTGGGTGCCAATTTTGCTTTGGCTGCGCAAGCTGGCGTCTCCAATCCGGCTGGGTTGATGGACCATCTTGCCGCACAGCGCGACCTGATCAAAAAGGACACGCAGGTCGATAAAATCCTGTGTCAGGCGTTGCTCACGCTTCCGGTGGAGGCGCGCCGGGCGATGTTGCTTGGCTATCTAGGCTATGCGCTTTACGATATTGCGACTTTGCCTTTGTTGCAGGACGAAGGCTTGGACGAATTTGACCCTGTCAAAGTGGACCGTATTTCCCCCGAAGACTGTACCTCTATCCGCAAGGGTGGCGCCGCAGCCACGCTTAAAGGCATCCAATTCAACAATTTTGGCGCGTTTTTCAGCCGCGCTTATCGCGAGAATGACTATCTTTGGGGCCGCTTGCATGGCGCGGAGCGGATGATTGATATTCTGCTGTCGTCACTGCCACAGGGCCATGAATTTTCGGCTAGCCGCGCGCAAAGTTACAAGCGACAGGTGTTTCATGCCATCCTTGATGAGGAGCAGGACCGGCTCACGCACATCCGTCCCCTCATAGATACGCTTAGGATCGAGGTTGATCAGATTCACATCTGACCTGTTACCGCATCCGCTTACGGCGCTATGCCGTCCCAAATGCCCTTGAGCTTGTCAAAAAAGCCAGTTGATTGCGGGCATTCTTCGCCGGTTTCGGTTTCGCGGAACTCGCGCAAAATTTCCTTCTGACGGGCCGACAGCTTGGACGGCGTTTCCACGTCGATTTGAATGACCATGTCTCCGCGGCCACGTCCTTGCAACACGGGCATACCTGCCCCGCGCTGGCGCAGCTGCTTGCCCGACTGAATGCCGTCTGGAACGACGATGATATGTTCCGCACCATCGAGGCCCGGAATACGAATTTCGCCACCCAGCGCGGCTGTGGTGAAGCTTACGGGCACACGGCAGAACAATGTCGTGCCGTCGCGCTCAAACACCTTGTGCCGTGACAAATGGATGAAGATGTATAGATCACCCGCCGCGGCACCATAAGGTCCAGCCTCGCCTTTGCCGGCAACGCGAATGCGCGTCCCCTCGTCAACGCCAGGGGGGATATTGACCAAAATGGTTTTGCGTTCATCCACCCGACCTTCGCCGCCACATGCACGGCATGGGGACTCAATCACTTCGCCGCGACCATGACAGGTGGGGCATGTACGTTCTACAACGAAAAAGCCTTGCTGCGCGCGCACTTTGCCATGACCAGCACACAGGTTGCAGCGGCGTTTGCCGGACCCCGGCGTCGCGCCAGTGCCTTCACATGTGCCGCACGCCGTTGCGACGTCGATGGTAACCTCGGCGTCTTTGCCATGGAAAGCTTCGTCGAGTGAAATTTCAAGGTCGTAGCGCAGGTCTGCCCCGCGTGCAGGCCCACGCTGGCGTCCACCAAAGGCATCGCCAAAAAAGCTCTCGAATATGTCGGAGAAATCTCCAAAGCCCGCGCTGCCTTGGCCGCCGCCGCCCATGCCGCCATTTTCAAACGCGGCCTTGCCCAAACGGTCATAGGCTGCGCGCTTTTGCGGATCTTTTAGGACATCATAAGCTTGGCTGATGGCCTTAAATTTAGCTTCGGACTGGTCGCAGCCGGGGTTGCGGTCGGGATGGCATTCCATCGCGATCCGACGATAAGCGGTTTTCAGCGTCTTTTCATCCGCTGTCCGCTCGACTTCCAACAATTCATAATAATCAATGTCGAGATTCATGACTGACTAACCCCCCCGGACTTTCCGGCCATCGCTGCGTTTCGAGAGCGACAGCCGGAAATTTTCAACATCAGTCTTTCTTGTCGTCTTCAACTTCGGAGAATTCGGCATCAACGACATTGTCGTCTGCTGGTGCTTCTTCCGATGCGGCTTCTGCCGAGGCTCCGGCCGCTTGCTCTTCTTTGTAAATCGCTTCACCAAGCTTCATCGCAACTTGGGCCAAGGCAGTTGCCTTTTCCTTCATCGCTTCGGCATCGCCACCTTCGATGGCGGTCTTGGTTTCCGCAACAGCCGCTTCGATTTCACCCTTCAACGCGGCGTCAATTTTGTCACCATGTTCTACAAGCTGCTTCTCGGTGGAGTGGACAAGGCTTTCGGCGTTGTTCTTGGCTTCTGCCGATTCACGACGCTTTTTATCTTCTTCGGCAAAGGCTTCGGCATCGCGGACCATCTGGTCAATATCCGCATCTGACAGACCGCCCGATGCTTGGATCTTGATCTGCTGTTCCTTACCCGTGCCCTTGTCCTTTGCGGTCACGCTGACAAGGCCGTTGGCGTCGATGTCAAAAGTCACTTCAACCTGTGGCACGCCGCGCGGTGCTGGTGGAATGCCAACAAGGTCGAAATTGCCAAGCAGCTTGTTATCCGCCGCCATTTCGCGCTCGCCTTGGAACACGCGGATGGTGACAGCATTCTGATTGTCTTCTGCGGTCGAATATACTTGGCTCTTCTTCGTCGGGATCGTCGTGTTGCGGTCGATCATGCGCGTAAACACGCCGCCGAGCGTTTCGATACCGAGCGACAATGGCGTCACATCGAGCAAAAGCACGTCCTTGACGTCGCCTTGCAACACGCCCGCCTGAATGGCGGCGCCCATTGCAACGACTTCGTCTGGATTCACACCGGTGTGCGGTTCTTTACCGAAGAAACTCTTCACGACATCGCGCACCTTTGGCATGCGGGTCATGCCGCCGACCATCACGACTTCATCAATGCCATCGGCCTTGATGCCCGCATCGGCCAACGCCTTTTTGCAAGGCTCAAGCGTACGCTTGATCAAATCATCAACCAGCTTTTCAAGGTCGGCGCGCGTGATGGTTTTCACCAAATGCTTCGGACCATTTTGATCGGCGGTGATGAACGGCAAGTTGACTTCGGTTGTCTGCGTCGAAGACAATTCAATCTTCGCCTTTTCAGCCGCTTCCTTCAAACGTTGCAGCGCAAGCTTGTCCTTCGTCAGGTCAATGCCTTCAGCCTTGTTGAAATCAGCCGCCAGATGCTCGACGAGCACGCTGTCGAAATCTTCACCGCCCAAGAACGTGTCGCCATTGGTCGATTTTACTTCGAACACGCCATCGCCAACTTCAAGGATCGAGATGTCAAACGTACCGCCGCCAAGGTCATAGACCGCGATGGTTTTGTTTTCGTCCTTATCCATGCCGTACGCAAGCGCAGCAGCCGTCGGCTCGTTAATGATACGCAGCACTTCAAGCCCTGCAATCAGGCCAGCATCCTTAGTGGCCTGACGCTGGGCATCGTTGAAATAGGCTGGAACGGTGATAACCGCTTGCGTGACGGGTTCGCCCAGATAGGCTTCCGCTGTTTCCTTCATCTTCTGCAGAATGAATGCCGAAATTTGCGATGGCGAATAATCTTCGCCGCCGGCCTTAACCCATGCATCGCCGGTCTTACCCTTGACGATGCTGTAAGGGACGAGGCCCATGTCCTTTTTGGTCATGGGATCATCAAAGCGGCGGCCGATAAGGCGCTTCACTGCGTAAATCGTGCTTTCTGGATTGGTGACAGCCTGGCGCTTGGCTGGCTGTCCGATCAGACGCTCGCCATCCTTGGCAAAGGCCACAATAGATGGCGTCGTACGCGCGCCTTCTGCATTTTCGATGACCTTGGGCTTGCCGCCGTCCATGACCGCAACGCAGCTGTTTGTCGTGCCCAAGTCGATACCAATAACTTTAGCCATAAAAACTTTACCCCGAAATTTTAAAATTGAACTATAATCTGCCCCGTTACGCGCCAGCCCTATCAGGCACCGACGTTTCCCGTAACGTGACGTTGTAGCGGCGATATAGGTGCCAATTCTCTTGGCACAAGACTTTGGGGCGCCTAGATAGGTAAAAAGTAAGTGGAAATACTGTATCGGAGTGTCCTGGCGCTGGACGATCTCACCAACAAGATGGGTATGTTATGAACCGACGGATATGCACCTTAGTTTCGGCTGCGGCGGCTTTGCTGCTTGCTTCCTGCGGTCCAACACCACAGTTGAAAGTGAAAGAGGCTGTGCTGACCCTATCGCCAGTCGACAGCAATCCATCTGCGCTGCATTTCAACGTCTATGGCGGTCCCGAAGATGTACAATTGCTGCGCGTCAGCTCGCCCTCGGCCATTCGTGTGGAAATGCATGATGTCACGGTGGACGCAAAAACAGGGGCCGTATCCATGGCACCCATGGACCGCGTCTTAATCCCCGCCGAAGAAAAAGTTGCCTTCAAAAAAGGCGGCAAGCATGTGATGATGTGGGGCGTGAATACCATTCCGCGCAAATTGGGTGAAATTGAAACCGAGTTTCTATTTTCAAACAATGAACGCATTTTGGTGAAAGCACGCGTGCAGGAAATAGATGGCAGCGACCCAGACGAGAAAAAAGCAATCGATGGCTAGGGCATGCCCTTTTCCAATATTCAGGTGCCAAGGTTACAGGCGCACCCGCAATATGATGGCATATTAAGCTTCTGAAGGCAGCAGCCCGAGCCGCGCGCGCAGCGACCAGCGGACGAGCATAAGTATGGCAACAATGCCCAGCCCGCTCGCCAAGCCGACCCAGATGCCAACGCCGTTCCACCCTTGCGAAAATGCCAACCACGCACCAACGCCAATGCCGACCACCCAATAACCAAAGGCCGCGAACAACATGGGCACGCTGGTGTCATGTAATCCCCGCAGCATGCCAGCGCCGACGACTTGCGCGCCATCAACAATCTGGAACAAAGCTGCAATGGCAAGGAAGCTGACGGCGAGCCGCACAACCTCTGCATTGACCGCGGCGTCACGATCAATGAACAGCGCAATCAGTAATTCGGGCGACAGCCACATCAACACGGCCATAGCCGCCATGAACCCGGTTCCCATGACGAAGCTGGTCCAACCGGCACGCCGGATAAGCGAAGGATCGCGCCGGCCATAACCAATGCCCACACGCACTGTCGCGGCCTGCGCAAGCCCCATAGGCACCATGAACGTCACACTTGCGACCTGAAGCGCAATGGCATGCGCTGCGACCGAGGCAGTGTCGATTAACCCCATGAGCATTACGGCAACGCCAAACACACCACCTTCCAAACCCATCGTCACGCCAATCGGTAGGCCAAGTTTCCAAAGCGCGCGAAAACGCGGCCAATCGCTGCGCCACCAACGTCCGAAAAGATGATATCGCCGGAATTTGGGATGATAAGTGATCACCGCAACCATGCCCAAAAACATGAACATATTGGCAAGAATACTGCCGATGCCCGCGCCGACCAGTCCCAAAGGCGGCAGACCAAGCTTACCAAAAATCAGGACATAGTTGAATGCCCCGTTGGCAAAAACGCCCATTATACCCATCACGAGCGACCACATGGGTTGCTCCAACGCCGACAGGAAATTACGTGCGATAATCAGCCACAAAAATGGCAGGATCGACCACATATAGGCCCGCACATAGCTTTGTGCTTTGGACGCAAGCTCGGCTTGCTGGCCAAGCGTCAGCAACACCGTCTCCGCCTGCCACAGGACCAACCAGATCGGTATCATGATCGCAACCGCGACCCACAATCCTTGCCTGAATGTGCGGCGGATATCGCGCACAGAATGGGCCTTTGCGCCGCGCTCGCTCGCCATCATCGGCGCTGTCGCGGTAACGAGACCCATGCAGAAAATCGCCGCGGTCATACACAGGTTGAACCCCAGCGATGCCGCCGCCAACTCGGTTGGCCCCAGCCACCCCACCATCACCACATCGGTTGCGCCAATCAACGACATCGACAAGTTGGTTAAGATCAACGGCCAGGCAAGCGACAATGTCGCGCGAAATTCATCGCGCCAAGGGGACTGACGGTCCAAAGGGAATGCCGCTGTGGTCATGGGACGCGCTGGATAGCGGAGCACGTTCGGTTAGGCCACCCCCGGTGTGATGTTCATGATGCGACAGGAATTACTCCGGCGCTTTAGCAACCCCAACCAATGCAGGGCGCAGTAAGCGATCCTTGATCATATAGCCCGCCTGCATTTCGGCGATAATTGTGCCAGGTGCGGCGTCGGCGCTTGGGATTTCAACCATTGCCTGATGCTGGTTCGGGTCAAGCGGCATGCCCATGGCGGCGATGCGCGTAATGCCGTTTTTGGTAAATACGCTGTCCAGTTCGCGGCCAGTGGCCTCAAGCCCAATCACGAGCGGTTTCATAGCTTCGCTGTCGCGCATTTCGGCAGGAATAGCCTCCAGCGCACGTGACAGATTATCGGAAACCGAAAGCACGTCGCGGGCAAAGCCGGTTGCGGCATAAGCGCGCGCATCCTGCGCCTCTTTTTCCATACGGCGGCGGACATTCTGCGTTTCGGCTTGCGCGTACAACACATCCTGCTGGGCAGCGGCAATCGCTTCTTCCAGTGCCGCGATTTTTGCATCGGCAGTGTCGGTCGCTTCTGGCGTTTCGTCCTTCATATGCTCTGGTACGCCTTCAAGTTCTTTTTCTACCGCAATATCCGCAGTCGCTGATTTCTTGTCTGTCATAAACCTGATTAACCCATTTACGTTGCGACGCTTCGGTCGTTAGTTGCTTTGCGCATATAGAAAGCAATTCTATTTCATCAACCCGCCCGTTACTTAATTAAGCGGCTGAGTGCTTGCGCGGTGAAGTCCACCATCGGCACAATACGCGCATAATTCAGGCGTGTCGGGCCAATGACGCCAACCACGCCAACCACCTTGCCGCCAGCCTCACGATAGGGTGCGGCAATCACCGATGATCCCGATAATGAGAAAAGATTGTTTTCCGAACCAATGAATATCCGCGTTGACTGCGCATCCCGCGCGCTATCGACGAGCCTTGCGATTTCCTCTTTACTCTCCAATTCGTCGAGCAATTGCCGCACTCGGTCGAGGTCCGCAGCAGCCGCATCGTCGATCAAGTTCGACTGCCCACGCACGATCAGCACGGGCCGGTCATTTGCGTCGAGCGACCAGATTGCCAAACCATCCCGCACCAGTTTCTGGCTGGCCACGTCAAGCTCCGCTTTCTCGGCGCGAATTTCGCTGTCGAGACGTTCCAAGGCTTCGGATAACGTCAGCCCCGACAAACGCGCAGAGATATAATTGGCAGCCTCCACCAACATGGATTCGCTGATTGCCGGATCAATTGACACCAGCCGATTTTCGACGCTGTTGTCGGACCCGACCATGATCGCGAGCACTTGTGACGGGGACAGACGCGCAAAGCTGAATGCCTTCAGGACCGCGTCACGCTTTGGTACAAGCACAATACCGGCGCAGGCGGACAATCCTGACAAAACCAACGTCGCGGCCGCCAGTGCCTCTTCAATGGGGCCCTCGCCGCTAATCTGCGATTCAATCGCACGCTGCTCTTCTGCGGAGGGTTCGGCCGATTGCATCATGCCATCCACAAACAGGCGAAGCCCGCTTTCGGTTGGCACGCGTCCGGCGCTGGTGTGCGGCGAGGCGAGATAGCCTGCCTCTTCCAAATCCTGCATGACGTTCCGGATGGAGGCAGGCGATAAGCTCAACCCTGCAAATTTCGAAATAGTGCGCGAGCCCACCGGCGCGCCATTGTCCAAATAGCTCTCGACCACCATCCGGAAGATGATGCGCGTACGGTCATTCAATTCATCGATGGGTGTTTGGCTCACGCAATTACAGTAGCGCACCGCATGCTTGCAAAGCAAGCGGGGCAGGCTATGGCAACCTTCAACCCGTTATCAGGAGAACATCATGCGTCCATCAGGCCGTTCGCCAGACGAAATGCGCGCCATTTCGATTGAAACCCATTTCACCAAACATGCCGAAGGAAGCTGCCTTATCGGTTTTGGTGACACCCGCGTGCTGGTGACCGCCAGCGTCGAAGATCGCATTCCGCCATGGTTGCGTGGCAAGGGTGAAGGCTGGGTCACAGCAGAATATTCGATGCTCCCCCGCGCCACCCACACGCGTAGCCAACGCGAAGCGGCGAAGGGCAAGCAATCGGGGCGGACTCAGGAAATTCAACGTCTTATTGGCCGCTCTTTACGTTCTGTCGTAGATCTTAAAAAGCTTGGCGAAAATCAAATCACCGTCGATTGCGATGTATTGCAGGCCGATGGCGGCACACGCACCGCCGCTATTTCTGGCGCATGGGTTGCGTTGTGGCTTGCGGTTAATGGTTTGCTGGCGTCGGGCGCAATCAAGGAAGACCCCATCACCGGCCGCGTTGCGGCGGTAAGTTGCGGTATTTTCAAAGGCACGCCTGTGCTTGACCTTGACTATATCGAAGATTCCGATGCCGATGCCGATGCGAATTTCGTTCTGATCGAAGGCGGCCAGATTGCCGAAGTGCAAGCGACTGCCGAAGGCGCGACCTATGACGAAGAGGGCCTTCTGCGTTTGCTACGTCTTGCGCGCATGGGGACAGACCGCATCTTCGCCGCGCAGGCTGAAGCGATTAAGTAGGGAACCCTTGATCCCCTAAAATTCTGTGTCATTCCCGCGAAAGCGGGGATGACAATATGACTTGAGGCAATGTTTCATATGACCCACCGCAAACTCCAGCCCGGAAAACTGGTCATCGCCAGCCATAACGCAGGCAAGGTTCGGGAAATACGGGCACTGCTTGCGCCATTTGGCATCGAACCTATTTCCGCCGGCGAGTTGGGCTTGCCTGAACCCGAGGAGACCGGAACGAGTTTCGCCGAAAACGCGTTGCTGAAGGCGCATGCGTCGGCGCAAGGTTCTGGCCTGCCCGCGCTGGCTGATGACAGCGGCCTATGCGTCGCTGCCTTGGGCGGCGCGCCGGGTGTCTACACTGCTGATTGGGCGGAAACACAGAGGTTCGAAGGCGGACCGGGGCGCGACTGGTACATGGCGATGGGCAAAGTGGAGGGCAAGCTGGCCGAGCTGGGCCCTGACGCCGACCGAAGCGCCTATTTCGTCTGCACTTTGGCGCTTGCATGGCCCGACAGGCATGCGGAAATATTCGAAGGTCGCGTGCAGGGCAGTCTGACATGGCCACCGCGCGGGTTGCTAGGGTTTGGCTATGACCCTGTTTTTGTGCCCCAAGGCCGAAGCGAGACCTTTGCCGAACTCGACCCCCAAGAAAAACACGCAATGAGCCACCGGGCAGACGCGTTCCGCCAGTTGGTTGCAACAGTATTTTCTTGATCACCCTTCCTGCGAAATAGGGTAGGAAATCTGATGCCTAGCCCCCTCGCCCTCTACATTCACTGGCCGTTTTGCGTTTCCAAATGTCCCTATTGTGACTTTAATAGCCATGTGCGCGAGACGGTGGACGATGACGCATGGCGCGCCGCGTTGCTGGCAGACATGGCCTATGAGGCGGCGCTAACGCCGGGTCGTAAGCTCACATCCATCTTCTTTGGCGGCGGGACACCGTCGCTGATGCCGCCATCGACCGTTGCTGCGCTTATTGATGCAGCGGCGCAGCATTGGGGCTTTGCCGACAATATCGAAATTACCTTGGAGGCTAACCCATCATCGGTCGAGGCCGCGCGCTTTGCGGACATCGCCGCAGCAGGCGTGAACCGGGTGTCGCTTGGGCTTCAGTCACTGGATGATGCCGCGCTGGCGTTTCTGGGGCGCGCGCATTCGGTTGCCGAGAGCCTTGACGCCTTGGCGGTCGCACAACATCATTTCGGGCGCGTCAACATCGACCTGATTTACGCACGGCCCGCGCAAACCGCCAGCCAGTGGGAGGCGGAGCTTCGGCGCGCTTTGTCCTTCGGCACGGATCATGTGTCGCTGTATCAATTGACAATCGAGCCAGGCACACGGTTTGAAACGCTCGTGCGCACAGGGCATTTCATCCCCGCCGATGATGATGATGCAGCAACGCTGTATGAATTAACCGGACAGATGACATCCGCCGCAGGCATCCCCGCCTATGAGATCAGCAACCATGCCAAGCCGGGCAGCGAAAGCCGCCATAATCTTAGCTATTGGCGCTATGATGATTATATCGGCATTGGCCCCGGCGCGCATGGACGACGTCTTAACTTTGCAATACAACGTCATAAGAAACCTGAGAATTTCTTATCCGCTGTTGAACGTAATGCTCACGGCATCAGCAGCGAAGATCGTCTCGATGCGGCAACGCGCGCGACCGAAAGCCTGCTGATGGGTTTGCGATTGGCCGAGGGGATTAGCCTTAGCCGATTGTCCGACCGGACAGGGATTGCCTCTGACGATTTGCTCGACATCCACGCGATCGACAAGATCGCGCAGCTTGGCCTTATCCGGCGCGATGGCGACCGCGTGACGGTCACGCCGCAGGGCATGCCGTTGCTTGATGCCATCCTGCCGCAGATAGTAAATGTTGAGGCGGAAGCCGCCGCCTGATAGCATAAGCTTTATGCCGTCCTTGCTTGCCGAATATCTTGCATATCTGACCGACAACCGCCGGCTGTCGCCGCATAGCGTGCGGGCCTATCACGCAACGGCCGATCGGCTGACGGGGTTTCTGCAGTTGCATTGGGGCACGGACGTCACGCGTGAAACGCTGCGCAAAGTTTCCGCAGCCGACATGAGGGCATTTCTGGCCGACCGCAGGGGCGATGGCCTCACGAACCGCTCCACCGCGCGCGAACTTTCCGCCACGCGACATTTCCTGCGCTTTGCCTTGGCCGATGATGTTACTTTGCCCGTGATGAAGGGCCCGCGGGTGCAGCGCAGCCTGCCGCGTCCCGTCAATCCCGACGACGTTCTAGCTCTGGCCGATGATGTTGCCGAAAATGCACAGGATGGCTGGATTGGTGCGCGCGATTGGGCGTTGCTTTTGCTGCTCTATGGCAGCGGCTTGCGCGTGAGCGAGGCGACTGGCCTGATGGGAGACATATTGCCGCTGGGCAGCACATTGCGCGTCACGGGTAAGCGCAACAAGACACGCATAGTGCCGTTGCTGGAGCAAGTCCGTACCGCCATTGAGGAATATCTCGCTTTGTGCCCTTATGCCGCAAGCGCCGACCAGCCAATGTTTCGTGGCGCGCGTGGTGGTCCGTTATCGCCTGCACTCGTGCGCCGCGCGGTTCAGGGGGCGCGGACGCGATTGGGCTTATCGGACCGCACCACGCCGCATGCCCTGCGCCACAGCTTTGCCACACATTTGTTGGCAGGCGGGGCCGACTTGCGCAGTCTTCAGGAATTATTGGGCCATGCCAGCCTCTCGTCGACTCAGGTCTACACCGCTGTCGATACCGCTATGCTTCTGGATGTGTATCAGAACGCGCATCCGCGGGCGTAGCCTTCCACCGGACGAGCCGCCAAACATACGTCAGGACGATGCCGACGATCACGACGGTCGATAATAGCCCAAGCCATTTTTCGATATCTTTGAACTGCGATCCCAGAAAATATCCTCCGCCAGCCAGCGCCGCGGTCCAACCGGCAGTTCCGATCGTCGAAAAAATAAGGAACCGGGCAAGCGACATACCAAACAGGCCGGCGGGAATAGAAATCAACGACCGCAATGTCGGCAACATGCGCGCCACCAGAACGATAATCGATCCATGCTTACGAAACAGCGCCTGCCCGCGTTCGATCTCCGCCCAATCCAGCGTCAACCAACGGCTATAGCGATCAATAAAGCGCCGCATGCGGGCTTCACCGAATTTGATGGCCAGCCAATACCACATCCAGTTGCCCAGCATTGCACCCGCCGTGCCCGCCGCGATGGTACCGCCAAGATTCATATTGCCCCGCGCGGCAGATACCCCTGCCACGGTCATGATGACTTCGGAAGGGATGGGCGGGAACACTGTTTCCAGAAGCATGAGCAAGCCCACGCCCCAATAATGGCCCCATTCGACCAGATGGATGATCCAGTCTTCCATGAAATTTATGCTTTAATTCGGGCTTCGATGGCGTCCAAAATCAGGGACGGTGTGTCGGTGCCGTTAAACCGGTCAATCGCAACAATGCCTGTCGGCGATGTGACGTTGATTTCGGTCAACCACTGCCCGCCGATAACGTCAATGCCGACGAATATCAGGCCAAGTTCCCTGAGGCGCGGGCCCATTGCGGCGCAAATTTCAAGCTCACGGGGCGTCAGATCCGTCGCCTCTGCGCTGCCCCCTAGGGCTAGGTTCGACCGGAATTCGCCTTCACCCGGCCGGCGGTTGATCGCGCCAGTCACTGCGCCGTCGATCATGACGATGCGTTTGTCGCCCAGCGCCACATCAGGAAGGAATGGCTGCACCATATGCGGTTCAGGCCATGTGTTGTTGAACACTTCGAACAGCGCACCAAGGTTGCTGCCGTCGGCATCAATGCGGAAAATGGCTTTGCCGCCATTGCCGTGCAGCGGTTTCACCACCACTGCGCCATGTATTTTTTGGAAGTCACGCACTTCGTCGGCTGAGCGCGTGATGATCGTTGGTGGCATAAACTGGCGATAATCCAGCACCATCACCTTTTCCGGCGCGTTGCGGACGCTCGCCGGATTGTTGACCACCAGAGTTTCATGCTCAATCCGCTCAAGCAAATGCGTGGCGGTTATGTACCCGACATGAAAGGGCGGGTCCTGCCGCATCAACACGACATCAATATCCGTGCCCAAGTCGATCTTCTTTGGCGTGCCAAAACGGTAATGCGCGCCCTCCAGCCGTTGAACGTCATGCACCGGGTGTGCCCAAGCCGTCAGCCGGTCATGCGCATCTAAGGTCAATGAGCCCACATCATAATGCCAGATGTCATAACCACGCGCTTGGCCTGCGAGCATCAGCGCAAAGCTTGAGTCGCCGTTGATGTTGATGCCGTCCATCGGGTCCATCTGGACCGCCATTTTGATTGCCATTTCGCGAGTTCCTATCCGTGCCAGACATTTGGCAAATGGTTGGGCCAGCGCCATGGCGCAACCATAATCACGTCTATCTGCATATTTTCGCACTCTTTACCATATTTCGGGAGCAGAATTTCTGCCGCAGCCGCCACGCGGCGCAACCGTGTGGCATCAATTGCGGTGGCGAGGTCAACTGCTTTCGTCCGGGCCTTTACCTCAACAAAGGCTATGCTTTTGCCGCGCCGCGCGATCACGTCAACTTCGCCCCGCGGGGTCTTTACGCGTGCGCCAACGATGCGCCAACCTTTCAAACGCAAGAACCACGCCGCAATCGCTTCGCCGCGTCGTCCGCGTTTTTCGGCGGCAAGACGGTTCATGAGGCCTTCAACTCGGAAGCGCGCGCATAGACCGCATTCCGTTCAAGACCAAAGCGTTTGGCAATCGCGCCAGCCGCCTTGGCCGCCGACATAGTTGCCAAAGCTTCTTTCAGGGCGGCATCCAGATCACCTGTTTCCGCCACCACATTATCAGCAGGCGGGCCAACAATCAGGACGATCTCGCCCTTCGGTTCATGCTCTGCATAACGTGCGGCCAGTTCAGCCGCCGTTCCTGTAACGACCTCTTCAAACTTCTTGGTCAACTCACGCGCAACGGCCACTTCGCGGTCGCCATAGGTTTCGGCGATCGCAGCCAAGCTTGCGGCCAGTCTGGGGCCAGCCTCATAAAAGACCAACGTCGCCTTTACCTGCCCCAACTCCATCAAGGTCTCAATCCGCGCTTTCGCTTTGTTCGGCAAAAACCCGGCAAACAAAAATCGGTCCGTGGGAAGCCCACAGATGGACAAAGCCGCTGTCACAGCACTTGCGCCGGGAATGGTGAACACAGGCACGCCAGCTTCACGTGCGGACCGTACAAGCTTATATCCAGGGTCGGAGATGAGCGGCGTTCCGGCATCCGACACCAACGCAACCACAGCCCCGCGCGCGGCAGCGACCAGGGATTCTCGTTCGACTTCCCCGCTATGGTCATTGTACCGACGCATCTTCTTTTTTATGCCCAAATGATGCAGCAATTTGCCGGTTACGCGGCTGTCCTCAACCGCGACGATTTCTGCAGCTTTCAAAAGGTCGATTGCCCGTTGTGACATATCTGCAAGGTTGCCGATAGGGGTCGCAACGACATATAAGCCTGATTCGAAAGTCATCGGAATTAGAAGCTTCTTCCCAAGGAACATAAAATGAGCGCAACCATTGCCGCAACGAGCGCACGGCCGCAAGCTTTAGCAGGCCAATTCAAAAAGCTACTGATCTTGGCATCCGTCGCCCTGCTCGCTGCGTGTAGCTCGATACCGCGCGGCAAAGGGCCGCCGCCTGTTGTGACCGCCGATCCCATGGATGGCATGCACCGCGTTGCCTTGCTGTTGCCAGTCACTGGCCCAGACGCAGATGTCGGGCAGGCGATTGCCAATGCAACTGCTCTGGCCCTCACCGATACCAAAGTAACCAACATCCGCATGATCACTTATGACACTGGCACTGGCGTCGCAGCGGCGACGAAGCGGGCTATCGCCGATGGCAACAAGCTTATCTTGGGGCCACTACGCGGCGATGATGTCGTTGAAGTTGCGGCGCAGGCAAAGCCAGCGGGCGTACCCATCATCAGCTTCTCCAACGACATTGGCGTTGCCGGACAAAATGTGTTTTTGCTTGGCCATTTGCCGAACCAATCGATTGAACGCGTCGTGCGTTACGCCCAATCGCAAGGGTATAATCGCTTTGCTGGCATAGTATCTTCTAATGTCTACGGGCAACGCGCGCTGTCGAATATGACTGTGGCGGTGCGGGCTGCGGGCGGCACTTTGGTAGCTATTCAGGAATCAAACGGCACTGCGGCTTCGGCGGATGCCGCCGCCCGCCGTCTGGTCCAATTGGGCGGTATTGACGCAATCCTGATTGCCGACAGCGGCCGCGCAGCGATTGCAACCGTCCCGGCGCTGCGTCGCAACGGCCTGCGCACGGCAAAAATTCTCGGTACCGATTTGTGGAATATCGACGGCACCCTTGCGAGCAATGCGTCCATGTATGGCGCGTGGTTCGCGAGCGTGTCGGACACTTTGTTCACACAATATGCGGCCAAATATCGCGCCCGCTTTGGCAAGGCGCCTTTGCGTCTTTCCAGCCTTGGTTATGACTCCGTGTTGCTGGTCGCACGCGTCTCGCGCGACTGGCGCCCAGGAACGCGGTTCCCTGTCGGTCAGCTGACCGATCCGCAAGGCTTCATTGGCGTTGACGGGGCGTTCCGCTTTAACGCCAACGGGCTTACCGACCGTATGCTTGAGGTGCAGGAAATTGAGGCTGGTAAATTTGTCACCATCAGCCCGGCACCTACCCAATTTGCGAAATAAGCAAAAGGTTTAGGAAACTCCACCAACTGCGGAGCTTCGACCGACGCTATCAGTGGTTGCAATGCTCGTTATGAACATGGCCGCCACCCATTTTGCGGGCCTTTTCAATTTTCTTCAACACCATCTGGCGCTTTAGGCGCGACAGATGGTCGATGAACAATATGCCTTCCAAATGATCCATCTCATGCTGCAAACATGTCGCCATGAGCCCAGTCATGATTTCTTCATGCACATTGCCTTCAATATCCTGCCAGCGGGCGCGGATTTGCGCAGGCCGCTCAACATCAGCATATTGGTCCGGCACTGACAAACAGCCTTCATTGTAAAGGCTATATGTGTCTGATGGATCCAAGATTTCGGGGTTCACAAAGACGCGCGGGTTGCGGACGGGTTCTTCACCCTCCGTTTCATCTTCTTGCAAGTCGATGACCAACAGACGCTTTGGCACACCCACTTGAATGGCCGCCAGGCCAATGCCGGGCGCGGCATACATTGTTTCGATCATGTCATTGACCAACGTCTTCAGGTCATCGCCAAAGCTCTCAACAGGTTTTGAGATGGTTTTCAGGCGCGCATCGGGCACTTCAAGAATAGGTAAGATAGCCATGGGTCGCAAATAGGGACGGTCTTTGGATAAATCAACCGACAGGACGCCTAGCGCGTAATGCCTGCGCCAAAGTACCGTCGTCGAGATAGTCAAGCTCCCCGCCCACAGGCACACCATGTGCCAATTGCGTTAAGCGAATAGGGAATTGTTCAAGCCGCTCGGCCAGATAATGCGCCGTGGTCTGCCCCTCAAGCGTAGCATTCATGGCGAGCACAACCTCGTCAATGCCGCCTACGGCGATCCGGCTGACCAAACCGTCGATGTTCAGATCCTCTGGCCGAACGCCATCAAGCGCGGACAAACGGCCGCCAAGGACATGGTATTTCCCAGGGAAAAGACGTGATCGGTCAAGCGCCCACAGGTCGGATACATCCTCCACAACACAGATCGAACGGATGTCGCGCCTTGGGTCCACACAAATGCCGCAGGGGTTGCTGGTGTCGATATTGCCGCAGGTGCTGCACACCACCAGCCTTTGTTCGACATGCTCCAACGCGCGCAAAAGTGGCTGCAATACGCTTTCACGCTTCTTCATAAGGTGCAGCACAACACGCCGCGCGGAACGCGGGCCAAGCCCCGGCAGTTTGGACAATGCCTGTGCGAGTGCGTCTATTTCTTGCGATGCCATGCGCCCGGTCTTAGGGGGCTTTTGAACAAAGGAAAAGTGACGATGCGTCTTGCCTTCATGGGAACTCCGGAATTTGCCGTGCCGACGCTCGATGCATTGGTGGCGGCCGGGCATGATGTGGTCGCGGTATACACGCAGCCGCCACGTCCCGCCAATCGCGGCAAGAAGCTTACGCCGTCGGCCGTTCAGCAACGTGCAGAGGGACTTGGCCTCGTTGTACGATCGCCTCTGTCGCTGCGTCAGGAGGACGCACAGGCGGAATTTGCGGCGCTGGACCTCGATGTAGCGATCGTTGCTGCTTATGGCCGAATACTGCCCCCAGCAGTCCTCGAAGCCCCAAAACATGGCTGCCTCAATGCCCATGGCTCGCTGCTACCGCGCTGGCGGGGTGCCGCGCCGGTGCAGCGTGCCATATTGGCTGGGGATGCCATGACTGGTGTCATGGTTATGCAGATGGAGGCTGGACTTGATACCGGCCCCGTCCGCGCGACAACCGAAGTAGAAATCGCGCAGAAGACAACTGGCATGCTCACTATGGAACTGGCGGAGCTTGGCGCGAAGTTGATGGTTCGGGTATTGGCGGATCTCGATGCATTTCCATGCGTGAGTCAGCCTGAAGCGGGTATCACTTATGCCGCCAAGATCGACAAGGCTGAAACAAAGCTGGATTTCAACCTACCCGCCGAGGCGGTCGAACGGCAAATCCGCGCCTTTAATCCCGCGCCGGGCGCTTGGTTCGCGTTTGAAGGGGAACGTTACCGCGTGCTGTCCGCCGAAATCGTTGCAGCTAATGGCACAGCGGGCGTAGTTATCGATGACGCGCTGACAATCGCTTGCAAAGCCAACGCCATTCGCCCCAGCATGATCCAACGCGCAGGTAAACCTGCAATGCCAACCGCCGACCTGCTGCGCGGCAAGGCGATTGCGGCTGGCACACGCCTGTCATGACTCGTTTTGCGCTCACCATCGAATTTGACGGCGGCCCATATATGGGCTGGCAATGGCAGGACCATGGCCCATCCGTCCAAGGCACCATCGAAGAGGCCATATTTAAGACAACGGGCGAAAAGACCCTCGTGTACAGCGCTGGCCGAACCGATGCCGGCGTCCATGCGCTTGGCATGCGCGCACATGTTGATGTGGAGAAGGGCCTTTCAGCCTTTCGCTTGATGGAAGCTATCAACGCCCATTTGCGGCCGCACCCGATAGCGATTTTGGCGTGCGAAGAAGTCGCCGATGACTGGCATGCACGCTATAGCTGCATTGGCCGGGCTTATGCATATCGTATCCTTAATCGGCGCGCATCATTAACGCTTGAAAGGGGCCGTGTCTGGAGGGTCGGATCGGAACTGGATGCCGATGCGATGAATGACGCCGCACAAATACTTGTCGGCCTGCATGATTTCACCACCTTTCGCTCCACCGCGTGTCAGGCCGCCAGCCCGGTCAAAACGCTCGATCGCCTGAACGTGCGGCGTGAGGGGCAGCATGTGATTATCGAAGCAGCGGCCTTGTCCTTCCTGCATCATCAAGTTCGGTCCATGGTCGGGTGCCTGGTCGCTGTTGGATTGGGTCGTTGGAACGCAGCCGACTTAAAAGCGGCACTAGATGCCGCCGACCGATCTGCATTGGCGGAAAATGCGCCTCCCGAAGGCCTTTATTTCGTGCGCGCGACCTACCCTTAAGCAGATCACATTTCGCGATACCTATTTGCTTAAGTTGAAAGCAGACCGCCCTGCCCGCTTTCCCACGCCAACAGACGGCGCTTGCGTTCCAGCCCATACGCATAGCCGCCAAGGCCGCCATCTGACCGGATGACCCGGTGGCAGGGAATAAGCACCGATACAGGGTTGGCACCATTGGCCGAACCCGCCGCGCGCACTGCATCGGGCTTTCCAACCGCCGCAGCAATTTCGGCATAATTGCGGGTTTCGCCAGCAGGTATTTCAAGCAACGCCTGCCATACCGCCATTTGGAAAACAGTGCCGCCGACATCAAGGGGCAGCTTAGGCATCCGCCCTGGGTTTTGAACGGCGAAGACGGCTCCGTCGGTCAAGGACGAAAGCGAACCGCCTTTACTGAGCAGGGTCGCGTTCGGAAAACGGCGCTTTAGCGTGCTTTCATTTTCGTCAAACGACAGGCGGCAAATGCCCTTATCGGTCGCCGCAAGCAGCATGGGGCCAAGCGCGCTTTCGACCACAGCCCAATCTATAGTCACACCAGCCCCGCCGTTAATCCATGCGCTTGGTGTCATGCCTCCCGCTATCCGCCACAGGCGTGAAAAAGCGCAAGCGCGCGTTCCCGGGCCAAATCGGCGCTTGGTTCGTGATAATCCTTGCGCCGGTCCGAATTAAACCCGTGATTGGCGTCATAGACGAATATTTGCGCGGTTGGGTGCGCCTTTTCGATCAGTGCCTCAACGCCTTCCATAGGAATACCCGCGTCATACCGGCCGAAATGCGCGATAGTGGCGCATTTGGGGACCTGATCGGCATATACTGTGGGAACTAAGCTTCCATAGTAACAGCTTGCGGCAGTGAGATCATCGCTGATGCCAGCCAATGCCCAAGCAACCGAACCGCCATAGCAATAGCCAGTGATAAACACCGGCCCTTTATCCTTCAACGCATCCACACATGTTTGTGCATCATCGAGCGATTGCGTAAACGGGTGAAGATCACGGGCCAGTTCAACGGCGCGGTTGTAATCGGGGCCGGTATAGTCCGCCTCAAACCCGGGATGCTCTCGGTCGAAAATAGCCGGCGAAAGGACGTCATAACCGTCGGCCGCATATTCATCGCATAATTCGCGAATATGGTCGGTTACGCCAAAGATTTCTTGCACGAGAACAAGGCCGCCGCGGCGTTCACCCACTGCTTCGACCTGGTAAACTGCTATGTCCGCACCATCCGACATTTTCATGCGAATCATTTTACCCATAAATATCCTCCTCAATTTCATCCATTCTGAACGTCATTCGGAATGTTTGGCAATGCCCGTCATTACGCAATAGCAATAAGGCCTTGGGCACTCCGCGGCGGACGACAGGCCCAATTACAGGCATCGATATGCAGTTTTCCCAAGAACATAAATCGCTATCTTGCATCGCAGCAAAACCCCTGCTAGGCGCGGCCCGACGCCAAAGAAGGGGTAACCCTTCGGTTCGGTCGGCAAGTTTTTAAGTCTCATATTCTAGGAAATACACGCGTGGATAATTCCGGCGGCACAAGCGCTAATATACAAGCCAGTTTGGCTGGCCGTTACGCAACGGCATTGTTTGAGCTTGCGCGTGATGCAAAGGCTATCGATGCCGTTGAAAAAAGCATGCGCGCCATCGCGCAGGCAGTCAGCGAATCGGCTGACCTTAAGGCGCTTACTTCCAATCCAGTGCTCAGCCGCACGGATGCGAAAAAGGCCATAGCCGCCGTCGCCAAGGCGATGAAGTTGGATGCCCTGACCGCAAAGACATTGGGCGTGCTGGCGGACAACCGCCGCTTGAGCGAAACCTCTTCGGTCGCCCGCGCCTTTTCGACGCTCGCCGCGGCCCATCGTGGCGAAGTGACCGCTGAAGTGACTTCGGCGCACGCGTTAAGCGCCGCGCAGACGAAGGCATTGTTGGCAACGCTGAAAACACGCGTTGGCAGCAACGTTGCAATACAAACTAAAGTTGATCCGTCCTTGCTGGGCGGCCTGACTGTCCGCATCGGCAGCCAGATGATCGACAACTCAATTAAAACCCGTTTGAACACTCTCGCAAACCAGATGAAAGGCTGACGGCAGTTGCCGTCGGTGAAAGGCTAAGTAGCAACATGGATATCCGCGCCGCAGAAATTTCCAAGGTCATCAAGGACCAGATCGCCAATTTCGGCACCGAAGCTCAGGTTTCGGAAGTCGGCAGCGTTCTGTCTGTTGGTGACGGTATCGCCCGTATTCACGGCCTCGACAATGTTCAGGCTGGTGAAATGGTCGAGTTTTCCAACGGTATTCAGGGCATGGCGCTGAACCTCGAAGCGGACAATGTCGGTGTTGTTATCTTCGGTTCCGACAGCGAAATCCGTGAAGGTGACGTTGTTAAGCGTACCGGGACGATTGTGGACGTTCCTGTCGGCAAAGAGCTGCTTGGCCGCGTTGTTGACGGCCTTGGCAACCCAATCGATGGCAAGGGCCCATTGAAGACAACACAGCGCAGCCGCGTTGAAGTAAAAGCACCGGGCATCATCCCGCGCCAATCGGTTTCGGAGCCTGTGCAAACTGGCCTCAAGGCGCTTGACGCTCTCGTCCCTGTTGGCCGTGGCCAGCGCGAATTGATCATTGGTGACCGTCAGACCGGTAAGACTGCTGTCGCCATCGACACCTTCATCAACCAGAAGGAAGTCAATAAGGGCACAGACGAATCGAAGAAGCTTTATTGCATCTACGTTGCTGTCGGTCAGAAGCGTTCAACCGTTGCGCAGATCGTCCGCGCATTGGAAGAGCAAGGCGCGATGGAATATTCGATCGTCGTTGCGGCTACCGCTTCAGAGCCTGCACCGCTTCAGTATCTTGCGCCTTACACCGGCGTTGCGATGGGCGAATTCTTCCGTGACAATGGTATGCACGCCGTCATCGTATATGACGATCTGTCGAAGCAGGCTGTGGCCTATCGCCAGATGTCCTTGCTGCTGCGCCGTCCTCCGGGCCGTGAAGCCTATCCAGGTGACGTTTTCTATCTGCACAGCCGTTTGCTTGAGCGCGCCGCAAAGATGTCGGACGCCAATGGCGGTGGTTCGTTGACGGCATTGCCAATCATTGAAACACAGGCTGGCGACGTTTCGGCCTATATTCCAACCAATGTGATTTCGATCACCGATGGCCAAATCTTCCTTGAAACAGACCTGTTCTTCCAGGGTATCCGCCCTGCGATTAACGTGGGTCTGTCGGTGAGCCGCGTTGGCTCGGCTGCGCAGACTAAGGCGATGAAGAAGGTTTCGGGCTCGATTAAGCTTGAGCTTGCGCAATATCGCGAAATGGCGGCCTTCGCGCAGTTCGGTTCGGACCTTGATGCCTCGACGCAGAAGCTTTTGAACCGGGGCGCACGTTTGACCGAGCTTTTGAAGCAGAAGCAGTTTTCACCGCTTCCGTTTGAAGAGCAAACTGCGTCGATCTTTGCGGGCACCAACGGCTATCTCGATGGCATTCCAGTGACCGATGTGACCCGTTACGAAGAATCGATGCTTGCCGACTTGCGCGCTAATCACGCTGGTATCCTGAAGACAATCCGCGACAGCCGCGACTTCAGCGACGACAGCAAAAAGGCGCTGATGGCGGCACTCGACACATTCACAAAGAATTTCGCTTAACAATCACCCGTCATACTGAACATGTTTCAGCATCTTAACTAAGGCCCTGAAACAAGTTTAGGGTGACGGCAAAGGGAAGAATAGATGGCGTCTCTTAAGGCCCTCAAAATGCGGATCAACTCGGTCAAGTCGACCCAGAAGATCACCAAGGCGATGAAAATGGTCGCCGCAGCGAAACTGCGTCGGGCAACCGAAGCGGCTCAGGCATCGCGCCCTTATGCCGAACGCCTCGAAGCTGTAGTGTCGAGCATCGCGTCGAAGGTTACGGTTGGACCGCAATCGCCGAAACTGCTCGCGGGCACCGGCAAGGACAATGTGCATCTGCTGGTCGTCGCAACCTCAGACAAGGGTCTGGCGGGTGCATTCAACACCAACATCGTTCGTCTGGCGCGTAAGAAAGCAGAAGAACTGCGCGGCGCTGGCAAGACCGTCAAATTCTACACGATCGGCAAGAAGGGCAAGGACCAACTCGCCCGTACGTATCGTAACGACATCATCCACAGCATTGAGCCTGGCGATCTTGGCAAATTGACCTTCGCTGACGTGCAAGGCTGGGGCGAAGACCTGACCGCGCGTTTCGAGGCGTCCGAATTTGACGTTGCGCATCTGCTGTTTTCGAAATTCGTCTCCGTACTGACTCAGGAGCCCACGGCCATCCAACTGATGCCGGTAGCGGTTGCAACCGATGGCACTGTGCCAAGCGTAGGTGCTTCGGTTGAATATGAACCCGATGAGGAAGAAATCCTCGCCGACCTGCTGCCGCGCAACGTTTCGGTTCAGCTGTTGCGTGCGAACCGTGAAAATGCGGCGTCGGAGCAAGGTTCAAAAATGACAGCTATGGACAACGCAACGCGCAACGCGGGCGACATGATCAACAGGCTGACCATTCAATATAACCGCACGCGTCAGGCGGCGATTACAACTGAACTTATCGAGATTATTGCTGGTGCGGAAGCACTGTAGCAACAGAATAAACGTGGTGCGCAAGCGCTGTAACAACATCAAAGGCAAGGAAGAAGCACATGGCTACCGCCCCTAAGAAGACCGCCGCTCCGAAGGCTGCTGCACCAAAAGCAGCTGCAGCCGCAAAAGCTCCCGCCAAAAAGGCAGCACCAAAGGCCGCAAGCAAGGCCCCTGCCCCTAAGGCTGGATCAGGCCAGACCGCTGTAAATGTCGCCGGCGCGACTGGACGTATCAGCCAGATCATCGGCGCTGTTGTCGACGTCACCTTCACTGGCCAATTGCCATCGATTTTGTCGGCGCTTGAAACCGACAATAACGGCAACCGCTTGGTCCTTGAAGTGGCGCAGCATTTGGGCGAAAACACCGTCCGTACGATTGCTATGGACGCGACCGAGGGTCTGACACGTGGCCAGCCAGTTCGCGACACCGGCGCGCAGATTTCTGTGCCTGTTGGCCCCATGACGCTTGGCCGCATCATGAACGTGATTGGTGAGCCAATTGACGAGCGTGGCCCTGTTGGCGCTGCAAAGTCCAACCCAATTCACGCAGAAGCGCCTTTGTTCACCGACCAGTCCACAGAGGCTGAAATTCTTGTTACGGGGATCAAGGTTATCGACTTGCTTGCACCTTATGCAAAGGGCGGCAAGATCGGCCTGTTCGGCGGTGCCGGCGTTGGTAAGACCGTTCTTATTCAGGAACTGATCAACAACATCGCAAAGGGCCATGGCGGCGTTTCGGTGTTTGCTGGCGTGGGTGAGCGTACCCGCGAAGGTAACGATCTCTATCACGAATTCCTCGACGCGGGCGTTATCGCTAAGGATGCCGATGGCAACCCAACCCCAGAAGGTTCAAAGGTTGCGCTGGTATTCGGCCAGATGAATGAGCCTCCCGGTGCGCGTGCACGTGTTGCGCTTTCGGGTCTGACGATGGCGGAATATTTCCGCGATGAAGAAGGCCAGGACGTTCTTTTCTTCGTCGACAACATCTTCCGCTTCACGCAGGCTGGTTCCGAAGTGTCCGCACTTCTTGGCCGTATTCCTTCGGCAGTGGGCTATCAGCCAACGCTGGCAACCGACATGGGCCAGTTGCAAGAGCGTATTACCTCAACCACCAAGGGTTCGATCACCTCGGTTCAGGCCATTTACGTTCCTGCAGATGACTTGACCGACCCTGCACCAGCCACGTCATTTGCCCACTTGGACGCGACGACCACGTTGAACCGTGCGATTTCCGAGCTTGGCATTTATCCTGCCGTTGACCCGCTTGACTCGGTTAGCCGCGTGTTGACGCCAGCGGTTGTCGGCCAAGAGCATTATGACACCGCCCGCCGCGTTCAGGAAACCCTGCAGAAGTATAAGTCGCTTCAGGACATCATCGCCATTTTGGGCATGGACGAATTGTCGGAAGACGACAAATTGACCGTGACCCGTGCGCGTAAAATCCAGCGCTTCCTGTCGCAGCCTTTCCACGTTGCTGAAGTCTTCACTGGCATCTCCGGCAAGTTCGTTCAGGTCGAAGACACCGTGAAGTCGTTCAAGGCAGTCGTTGACGGCGAATATGACCATCTTCCAGAAGCTGCCTTCTACATGGTCGGTGGCATTGAAGAAGCGGTTGCCAAGGCTGCCAAGATGGCTGCGGAAGCAGCGTAAGACATCATGCCATTACACTTCGAACTCGTAACCCCTGAGAAGCTCTATCGCTCGGACGACGTCTACATGGTCGTCGTACCGGGCACTGAGGGCGATTTCGGTGTTTTGGAGGGCCACAGCCCTATCATGAGCACATTGCGCAATGACGCGGCGCTTGAGATATACAAAACGCAAGGCGCAACGCCTGAACGCCTGATGGTCGCGGGTGGTTTTGCCGAGGTGAATGCGAACGGCCTTACCGTTCTTGCAGAACGCGTCGAAGCTTAAGGCTTCACGCGTCCTCCACGGCCTGTATCAGGGCGCTTCGTCGCCCCAGATACGCGCGGTTTCGATATAGCCGTAACGACCGTCCGTTTCGAAACGGCAATATCCCTTGTCACATTCGTCGATAAGGCCAACGACACCGGGTTCGACACGCCATGAAATATGCGCACCGGGCTCAGGGGTGTCACGCAATGCACCAATATCTTTACCAATAACGATGGCAGCGCGTTTGGGGCTTAACAGCCGCACGTGCAGCCAGCCTTGATCGCCACGCATATCTTGAACCTTACGCCATACGCTGTGGACAGCCACGACTTTCACGGGAAGGTTCTGCCGCTTGTATACCCATGTGACCGGAAATTCTGTGCTTGGCCCAGTGCGCATCCGCGCCTCCGGCTGCGAAATTGACGCCCAATAAGGCGGCGTCTGTTGCGCCTGCCCTACCGCAGAAGCCGCACCACAAAAGGCAAGCGCAGCGGCGCAGCAACGCAGTATCGAATTGTTCTGAATAGCCATATTTTTTACCACCGTTTTCATTCTATAAGGTAAGGTTGTTGGGCAGCGCAACCATCCAGTCTTGACCTTGCCTCAAATTCAGCTTTAGTCATGCCTATGCCAGAACTTAGCCGCATCGAACGTCCGTCCATCCGTGTCACGCGCACATTGCTGCCCGCCGTTGAAAGGCGAATGGCCGAACTGTTCGACGCAAGCTTTAATCCTGATGACGCGCCGCTGACGCGTGAAGCGTTGATCGCAGCAATGGCCGATTGCGACGTACTGGTGCCAACGGTGACAGACAGCATCGACGCTGTCGTCATCGCCGCTGCGCCGCCCCGGCTAAAACTGATCGCTAGCTATGGCGCGGGCGTCAACCATATCGACCTTGCAGCTGCCAAGGCGAAGGGCATCATCGTTACCAACACGCCCGGCGTGTTCACAGATGACACAGCTGATCTAACGATGGCGCTTATCCTGAATGTGCCCCGCCGCCTTGGTGAAGGGCAACGGGTTGTGCGCAGCGGCGAATGGCGCGGTTGGAGCCCTACGGGTATGCTTGGTCATCGCATTGGCGGCAAGACTTTAGGCATCATCGGGCTTGGCCGTATTGGCGAAGCTGTGGCCGTGCGGGCAAAAGCCTTTGGCCTCAACATTATTTACAACAAACGCCACCGCCTTCCGGCGAGTGTTGAGGATGAGCTTGGCATTACATTTGAACCCGACATTGACCGGTTGGTGGCGCGGTCGGACATCATCAGCCTGCATTGCCCTCTAACGCCGGAAACCGACAAGATCATCAACGCTGACCGCATCGCGCAGATGAAAGGAGACGCGTATATCATCAATAGCTCACGCGGTGAGTTAATTGACGAAGACGCGCTGATTCATGCGCTGGAAGCGGGCCGTATCGCAGGTGCAGGCCTTGATGTTTACACGCATGAGCCTGCCGTCGACTCACGGCTGTTCGACATTCCCAACGTCGTCCTTCTCCCCCATTTGGGCAGCGCGACCTTTGAGGGCAGAGAAGCGTCAGGCGAACGAGTCATTACCAATATACGCGTTTGGGCGGATGGCCACCGACCACCAGATCAAGTCCTGGAAGGCTGGCAGTAAGCAACTTTCTTTCTATTGCCGTGGCTTAACAGCAATTTTGTGCCTTGAGCCTGCGCACACTCTTGCCTAGAGACACCTGATAAAAATCGGGGGGCCCAATGCCATGATACAAAAGGTAATGAAGTCAGCACTTTGTATCAGTGCGTTGATAGCCGCGCCTGCAATGGCGCAAGACGCTGTCGGCACGTTGCCCGAGGCCAATAGCGGTGATAGCGCGTGGCTTTTGACGGCTTCGGCGCTGGTGCTGATGATGACGCTGCCTGGCCTTGCCCTTTTTTATGGCGGACTGGTTCGTGCCAAAAACTTTCTATCCGTGCTCGTGCAATGTGGCGCAGTGGCGGCTCTTGCATCGGTCATCTGGATTATAATGGGCTACAGCTTAGCCTTTTCGGCAAACGGAAATGGGTTTTTGGGCTCGTCGGAAAACTTCATGTTTAATGGCCTGTTGGGCTCAATTCGCGAGGGACAAACAACAGGCGCGCTCGCTTTCGCTTTATTCCAGATGACATTCGCCATCATCACCCCCGCCCTTATCATTGGCGCATGGGTGGAACGTGCGCGGTTTGGCTGGGTGGTAGCATTCAGCGGCCTGTGGTCGCTTTTGGTCTATGTCCCCGTCACCCGTTGGGTTTGGGGCAACGGGTTTTTGGCAGAACAAGGCGTAATTGATTTTGCTGGCGGCATTGTTGTCCATACCACCGCGGGCGTCTCAGCGCTTATTGTGGCGCTGATGCTTGGCAAGCGTATCGGCTTCCCTAAAACGCTGATGTTGCCCCACAGCCCCGCTCTGACGGTCGCTGGTGCCGGATTATTATGGGTGGGCTGGTTTGGTTTCAATGGCGGGTCGGCATTGGCCGCCAATGATGCCGCCGCAAGTGCGATTATAAACACGCATATAGGCGCTTCGGCGGCCGCGTTGGTATGGCTCTTGATTGAACGGATCAAGGTCGGCAAGGCAACCGCAGTTGGGTTTGCAACGGGTGCCGTTGCGGGCTTGGCCACCATAACCCCCGCCGCTGGCGTTATTGGCCCCGTTGGCGCGATGATCTTGGGCATCTTGGCCGCGATCATCTGCTTTTGGTTTGTTGGGATCGTCAAAGGTAAGCTTAAAATTGACGACTCGCTGGACGTATTCGCCGTGCATGGCGTTGGCGGCATATTGGGCTCTGTGTTGCTCGCTGTATTCGCAAGCAAGGCGCTTGGCGGCGCTGGCTATGCCGAGGGTACAGACATGGCATCGCAGCTTTGGGTTCAGTTAAAAGCCGTAACCTTAGTGGCGGTGTATTCTGCTGTAGCGACGCTGATTATAGGCTATGTGGTGTCGAAACTAATCCCGATGCGCGTCAGTGAAGATCAGGAACGCGATGGGCTGGATTTATCCAGCCATGGCGAACGCGCTTGGGATCTGGATTGAGTATATTGGCAGGGCGCGACGCGCTTGCCAATTTCTCAGCAGGGCTATCCCGTCTGAAGCGTCAATGCCCGAAACAAGCTGCGGTCTAGGTTATTATCAAATTTGCAGCCCAAGCGGTCACCTTCAGACCAGACGACAGTCGCACCGATGGTTTCGTTTCCCGCAAGCCGCAACCATACACGGTCGCCGGCCTTAACCCTACCCTCGTGCAAGATGTGGCAACCATATACCGACAGATCAACAAGCAACGCTGATAGGGGACGTTGCGCATGCCTCCGGACGGTTACTTTGCCAAACAGAACTGGATGACGCAGACCATCCCGATGCTCCAGACGGGCAGGCGGCAGTTTGCGAAATTGAAACGACGTGTAGCCCATAATGCCCCCCTTCACCGTTCCATTAGGCAAAGAAGGTCAATATTCCGTAAATAACTAACGACGTCAGTCGCCCGTTAAAATGCGATCCATTAATTGTTGTACCGTTGGAACAAAGCCGTTTGAATAAAATGGATCTTTCCCGAACAGATAGGCACTATGCCCCGCAAACATCAAATTTTCGTCAATGGGCGCGCCATGGGCGATATTCTGAAGCGCCTTTTGAATGCAGAAGCTGCGCGGATCGGCAAGACGGCCGGTGGAATTATTGTCATGGTCTTTCCAAGACGAAAACCCGCAATGCGACAAGCAGCCCATGCAATCCTTCTGGTCCTTGCGGATAACTTCCCCCGATGAAGGCGTAACGAACACCAGCGAATTATCAGGTGTTTTCAGCGCGACAGTGAAGCCACGTGCATCCCACTCGCGGGCCATCATGAGGTCGGCTGGCTTGACCCAGAAATTCTTACCCTTCACGCCAACATCAAGCTGTGCGGTGTGTTCCGTATCGGCTGCCTGCACAAAAGAAATCTGACGGTCCGACCGTGCCTGAAGCTCAAGCAGGAAGGGGTTGATCACAGCGCTGGAATAAAAGCCCGTTGGTGAAAACTGGTGCAGCAATACGCCGTCTTCGGGTATCTGCGTAAGCGCGTCCTTCCACCCTGCGGGTATCGGACTTTCCTGCGTCAACAGCGGGCGCGTTCCCAGCTGGAACGCTATTTGCCCAAGCTCCGGATTATCAATCCAGTCATTCCAGTCGCGCAAGAACCAAACGCCGCCTGCCATAACAATCGGCACATCATCGGCGATACCTTCAACGCGCATTACGTCGCGAAGCGCTTTCACACGAGGATAGGGATCTTCTGGGCTCCGTGGGTCTTCGGCGTTGGACAGGCCATTATGGCCGCCCGCCAACCACGGATCTTCATAAACCACAGCGCCGAGCCATTCGGGGACCTTGTGATAGGCTCGCTTCCACAGTGCGCGGAACGCGCGTGCGGAGCTGACGATCGGCAGATAATATACGCCATATTGCGCGGCGATTTCAGACAGCTTGTACGGCATGCCAGCGCCGCAGGTGACGCCCGTAACCATGCCCCGGGTCTGTTCGAGAATACCGTGCAGTATGCGCTGGGCGCCGCCCATTTCCCACAGCACGTTGATGTTGATTGCGCCACGGCCGTTCGATATTTCATGTGCAAGGCGAACCTGCGCTATACCGCCGCGAATGCCGTATTCGACAAGTTCTTCATGCCGTTCGGCGCGTGTTTTGCCGAGGAAAACCTGCGGGATCATCTCGCCATTTTCATCATAGCTGTCGGCATTCACTGCCGAAACTGTGCCAATTCCGCCGGCTGCAGCCCATGCGCCAGAACTTGCATGATTTGTTGCGGCAACGCCCTTGCCACCTTCGACCAATGGCCAAACTTCACGGCCACCGTACATTATGGGTTTCAGACCTTTGAACACAATTGTAACCCCTAATATCTACGTCAAAAGCGCCGTTCAGCGTGCTTCTCTATGGGCGCGCTATCGCAATTATCTAGCTTTGTCGCGCAAAATCGGCACGTTTCATGGCGGAACCATATAGCTGCCGGTAACGCGCAAACATGGTCTCTTCATCATATTGGGAACAGGCTACAAGACGGTTTGCTGCACCCAATGTTTCGCGCAATGCGGCATCTGTTGCTAAGGCCCTAATTGCGCCAGAAAAAGCATCCTCGTCACTGCGCGGGACAATAAATGGCCGGTTCTCGCGCGACACGATACTGCGGACATCCCCAACATCGGTCGATATGATAGGAAGGGCGCTCGTCATCGCTTCAACGAGCGATGCTGGGTATTGTTCGCTATCTGAAGAGAGTGCAAATATATCGAACAGGCGTATATAGCGCGCTGGATCACGCAAGAAACCGGGCATCATCAAGCGGTCGGCGATGCCAAGGCGTCCGGCTTCTGCCATAATGGCATCGCGATCAGGTCCTTCACCTGCGATAGCCAGACGGACATTTGGTCCAGCCGCTGCAACTGCACGCACAAGCCGCGGCAGATTTTTAACAGGACGCAGCCCCGCGATAGTCCCAACGACGATTTCCCCGTTCCGTTTTTGGAAGCCCGGAAACGCGCCGCGTTGCGGCCGACGGTTGAAGTGATCGGTATCGATTCCATTCGGAAAACGACATATCTTATCCAGCGGTTGGTGCCAGATATTGCGGGCAATTTTCTCCAATGTTTTTGATGGCACGACAAGCGCGTTTGTCCGTTGAAGCGCAATCGTTCGAAACCAATTTCGGTGCCATTTCAGCCGTTCGATTTCGTCATGTTCAAAGCCATCTTCATGATGGATCAGCGGCGGCAGGTTCATGCTGCGCGTAAACAAAGTGTGCGCCATAACGCCGTCCATCGCCCGCCAATTGTAGCTGAGTACAAGGTGGAATCTCTTCATATAGCCCGCGAGGCGGCGATAGCGGCCCATGCTTGGCATTCCGGCGAGGGAAGGCGCTGCGTCTTTTGGAAAGTTGACCTTCACACGACGGTCGAGTGCGCCTGCTGCCCCAAAGGTGTCGTCGACGGCCGAAAGCACTGTATGCTCTGCCTGATCGCCAAAATGGTTCATCAGGCGAATCGTGCACGATTCCTGACTGCCTACGTTAAAACTGCTATGCAAATGGAGGATGCGGACCGCCGCCATACTTGCCTTTCCTTTATGCACCGCCCAGATGCAATATATGAATAAAAAACCGTTCCCATCCCCCTACCGTCCCGATCCACAAATCGCCAGCCTTGGCGCGCAGATTGGTGACCCCGCACAGCCCGCGAATTTTCCAGAAACGATCCTGCGGTTTCGCAACGACCGCTGGGCGGAAACAATCGGGCTTGCGGATTATGATGATGCGACGTGGATCCGGCACTTTGGGCGCTTTGAACCATTGCCCGGAAACATACCCGTCCCGCTTGCGTTGCGATATCATGGGCACCAATTTCGCGTGTACAATCCGGATATCGGCGACGGTCGCGGGTTCCTGTTTGCGCAAATGCGTGACGGTGATGACCGGCTGCTTGATTTGGGAACAAAGGGATCTGGCACGACACCCTACAGCCGGCGGGGCGATGGCCGCTTGACGCTGAAAGGTGGCGTCCGCGAGATATTGGCAACGGAGATGCTGGAGGCGCTTGGCGTCAACACCTCCAAGACATTTTCTATTATTGAGACGGGTGAAGCACTGATGCGTGGGGATGAACCATCGCCCACACGGTCGGCGGTCATGGTGCGGTTAAGCCACAGCCATATCCGCATTGGCAGCTTCCAACGTGTGGCTGCTGAGGGCGATGCGGAATTTATGCAGCAGTTGATCACATATTGCCTGACACAGCTCTATAATGTCGCCCTGTCGGAGAACCCAGCGGCGCAATTGCTTGCGCTGGCGGTCGAACGCGTCGCTGATCTTGCTGCGTCCTACATGACAGCGGGCTTTGTTCATGGCGTACTCAACACCGACAACATCAATATCACCGGCGAAAGTTTCGATTATGGGCCATGGCGCTTTACGGAATATTGGGACCCGCAATTTACCGCAGCTTATTTTGACGAATCTGGGCTCTATGCCTTTGGTAGACAGGCCGAAGCGTTGCACTGGAATCTTGGGCAGCTAGCCGTTGCCTTGCGACTGGTGTCGGAGGCTCCGCCGCTCATTTCAGCGCTGGAACGATTCCCGGAGCTTTATCAAAGGGCAATTATTCGGCGCTTTTTATGGCGTCTGGGCGTTGCATCGCTTGGAGAAGCTGAAGACCGCCAATTGGTCGAGGCCGCCGAACGGGCGATGTCGCGGGAGAGAATTCCGATCGACAGATTTTTCCATTACTATCGTTTTGGCAGCCAAGGTGCATTTGCAACCCCAGGCGAATATCAAATAGCGTTCACTGAATTGCTGCAAAAACATACCTCGGTAGATGCGCATCGGGATGCCTATTGGACCAACGGCCGCATATGTTCGATGCTCATAAATGAGGTGGAGGACATTTGGCAGGCGATTGCCGAAAAAGACGATTGGCAGCCGCTCAATGATAAGGTTTCGGCCATTCGTGCCATGGGCCGCGCGCTCAACGCATGCAGCTAACAAGCAGTTTTTGTGCCTAAAGTTTACCAGACGGGGAATTCTACAGGCGTAATCATGAGGCGGCTTAAAGCATCGGTAAAGTTCTTCTAATCGATGGCCAACTTATCCTGATTTGATGTTGGCGATGAACTGGTCCACTTAAGAATCATGGAAAAAGCTCGTGTGTATTTGGTCGGCGCTGGCCCCGGCGACCCGGAACTGCTTACGGTAAAGGCTGTACGGCTGATCTCGACCGCGGATGTGGTGGTGCATGACGGCCTTGTTGATGATGCCATCATGGCACTCATTAACCCATCAGCGCGGTTGATCTCGGTCGCCAAACGCCGTTCGCGCCACTCCGTTCCGCAAGATGGCATTAACGACATCCTCGTCCGCGAGGCTAAAATCGGTCAGGTGATCGTGCGGCTAAAAGGCGGCGATCCCTTCATTTTTGGACGCGGCGGCGAAGAAGCCGAAGCGTGCCGTGCCGCTGGCATCGATGTTGAGGTCGTTCCCGGCATCTCCGCCGCGATGGGCGGTGCAGCAGCCAGTATGTTGCCGCTGACCCATCGCGATGCCGCAAGCGCCGTTACCTTCGTTGCTGGTCAGTGCAAAGGCCTGACTGACCAGAATTGGGCTGGCCTTGCTGGCAAAGGCCGCACTTTGGTTATCTACATGGGTGTGGCAACTGCGGCAGACATCACTGAAAAGCTTATTTGCGATGGCCTGTCGCCCGATACGCCCGTAGCCGTATTGGAACGGGCCACGCGGCCCGATGCACGTGCCATGCGCACGATATTGACTGACTTGGGTGACATGATCACGCGCGAAAGCGTTGTGTCTCCTGCCATCATCATCGTCGGTGAAGTTGTCTTGAAATCCGATGCCGAAGACCGGTTGTTCTATTTTGCCAAACAGGCGGAGAAAATTGCGTGAAATTACTGACGGGAAATGAATTGAGATCAGGCGCGGTGACTTGGTGGACGGGCAATGGCTGGTCTATCCATGTCGAAGATGCAGCTGATGTCGGCGAACATGGCGAGGCCATATTGCACGCCGAAGAGGGCGCACGACGCGTAAATGCGCCCTATATCATCGACGCCCTTCCAACCGCTAATGGCCCACGCCCTGCGCACATCAAGGACCGGATCCGTGCCCTTGGACCCACCGTCCGCGCTGACTTCTCACTCAAGCCTGCCGACCCTGCGGCGGGCGACTGGATTATCTAACATGTATAAATATGACAATTATGACCAAGCCATTGTCGATGCCCGTGTTGCTGACTTTCGCGACCAAGTAAACCGCCGGATTGCTGGAGAGATAACCGAGGATCAGTTCAAGCCGCTGCGGTTGATGAACGGCCTCTATCTTCAGTTGCACGCCTATATGCTGCGCGTGGCCATTCCGTACGGTACGCTCGATTCAACGCAAATGCGCATGCTGGCGCATATCGCGCGCAAATATGACCGCGATTACGGGCATTTCACCACGCGTCAGAATATTCAGTATAACTGGATCAAGCTTGAGGAATGCGCTGACATCCTTGAGGAACTCGCCACGGTCGAGATGCATGCCATTCAGACCAGCGGAAATTGTATCCGCAACATATCTTCTGACCAATATGCGGGCGCTGCGGCCGACGAAGTCGTTGATCCGCGTCCATGGGCTGAACTGCTGCGCCAATGGTCAACCTTCCATCCTGAATTCAGTTATCTGCCGCGCAAGTTCAAGATTGC
>CAIJLW010000057.1 GCA_903821685.1 uncultured Sphingomonadales bacterium
CCGCGTAGTTTGCGCCTTGCGCAGCGGGCCAATGGAAACCCGCCGTGGAAATAACATTTTTTCCGGACTCAAGTAGGCGTACGACATCATCGACCAGTGCGTCATAAGGTAAGGTAATGCGAGGCGTGTGGATAACCACATGGGCGTCCGTCGCAAGAATATCGTCAATGACATTAGTAGTGAAAATACCCGTTTCAGGACGGCGAGCCAGTTGCCCTGCATCCACGCCGACCTTGCTCGGGTTGTACACAAAAACACCCGCAAGTGCGATGTCAGGATGATCGACAATCCGCCGAAGCGATGTTCGTCCCATAGAACCGGTTGCCCACTGGATGGCGCGAATCATTGGATACTTCGCATGAGAAGCACCTTTTGCTTGGCGTCACCGTGGCTGTTGTTTCTTTTAAAAATCATGCCAAGATTAGCGGTGATGGACAAGGATGATATGCGACCATAATTGCTATCTCCAATTCGTTTGCGTCTGCTTGACATAATCGTTGATTGCTTTCAAAGGTCAATAGAATAGTTCGTTTATGCAAGTTTAGTTGATTTAGAAAATCCCAAACACAAAGGGCGAATAAATGGCGCATTGGCTTAAACAGATTGCCGCCGGAGTTATGCTGGTGGGGAGCGCGATAGGCGCCTCGGCGCAGGCGCCAAATACACAAGAAACGCAGGAGAAACCTATGACGGCCGACCCAAAGATTGAAGTTGTCCAGAATATGATCGACGCCTGGAATACGCGCAACTGGCAGCGCGTTGGCGACTTGTTCACTGAGGACGGCATTCTGCATTCCATGATGACTGACCCTATTGTCGGCCGTAAAACGATCAGCGCCAGAATCTCGGCCATGGGTGCCGGCATTTCCTCGATAACTTTGCACATCCGCAACATTGGAAGAGTAGGCGACGTCGTCATTATCGAGCGGGTCGATGAATTCGTCTACAATGGTCATGAGGGCAAGGTGCCGGTGGTCGGCGTTCTCGTGGTTGAGGGTGACAAGATTAAGGAATGGAGAGAATATTATGATCATGCGCAGCTGTCCAGCGCGATGGGTCTTCAGTCACATGCTTCGAAGCCGACCTCTGCCCAATGATTTTAGCCTGCCTTGGACCAAAGCGATCGAACGCACGGCCAATGACATAACAATATAAGGACATGATACATGAAAATTGAAGGTTCTGTTGCCTTAGTGACCGGTGGAAATCGTGGGATCGGTCAGGGGTTTGTTGAGGAATTGCTGGAGCAGGGCGCTGCCCATGTTTATATTGGTTCACGGACACTTGCAGACGGGGAGGCTCTTGCGGCACGGGATCCGGCGCGGCTTACCGCAATCGAACTGGATGTGACGCGAGAAGATCAAGTGGCTGCGGCTGCGGCGCGATGCACGGATGTCAATTTGCTCGTAAATAACGCTGGTTCTTATGGTATGACGACATTGATGACCGCCCCAGACTTAGGGGCTCTGCGTACCGAAATTGAAACGAACTGTATTGCTATGATCTCCATGGTGCGGGCCTTTGCGCCTGCCCTAAAAGCCAATGGCGGCGGCGCTGTTGTAAACGTGCTTTCGGCCGGAGCTATTGTCGCGGTGCCCGTCATGGGCGGTTACAGCCCTTCTAAATTTGCCGCACGCGCAGCCTCAACTTGCCTGCGCGCTGAACTTGCGCCGCAAGGCACGCATGTTGCGGCGTTGATTGTCGGTTCGGTTGACACGCGCATGTCGGAGCATATCACGGGCCGCGTCAAGGCAACGCCCCGCGACATCGCCCGCGCGGGCATTATTGCCGTGCGCCACAATATTGATGAACATGATACAGATCCCCACGCGATAGAGGTTCGGGCATTTACCGCCAGGGATCCCCATGGTTTAGCGGCTTCAATGGCTAAACCTTTTTTACCGGCTTGACGGAAAAAACTAGAGCAGATTACTCTGCTCTAGGGTCATATTGATGGCCGGGAGATCATCTCTTTCAGCTCGTCGGTAATCGGTGCGCCGTCCTTCATCTCGGAGCTGATACGGCCATCAAAATATTCACGCCACTCGCTGACCAACTTGCCTCGGAAAACGAAAACACCGGCATAAGGTATGACGATATGTCGTCCCGACTTGGTCCAAAATTCATCAACACCCTCGACGAATATCCGATCCTGTGTTTCCACTGCATCGAACATCCGCCAGGCGCTAGTTTCGATTACGGGTGCCATGGTTTCCAACACAGCGCGCATGGCAGCCTTACCCTTTACAGCAGGCCGGTAACCACTGGTGTTTCTCCATACAATGTCATCGGTCACATGCGCTAACACAGCCTCGACATCGTGGTTATGCCAGCCGGTAATGATCGCCTTCAATGTTTCAAGCATATGGTCTCTCCTATTTTTGCCGGCAATCGTTGGGCTGGCACTTGCCAAAATGGCAACACCTGCCGCAGCAATGACGGAGCGGCGTGTAGTTAATGCCATCGGTTGGTTCATTAATCTGTTCCTAGCAATCTGAGACAAAGTTGGCCGGGGCAACGCTTGCCCCGGCCGTCTTGCATTAGAACTTGGCGCTTAGCTCCAAACCATAAGTCCGCGGCGGTGCATATGAAGACACTTCATCGTGGAAAAACACGATGATATTCGTCCGGTAAAGCTTATTGGTCATGTTTTTGGCAAAAGCCGATAAGCTCCAATTCTTGTTAGGCAGGTTAAGAGTAGCGCGGCCGTCAAGCGTACCATAGCCTTCTTCAAAAGTGGTATTTTCGGGTGCCCAAGGCATTCTGCCTTGATAGCGATATGCCAATCTAAGGGTCAGAGCATCTTCCCAGCTACCAGAACCGATTGATGCCTCGGCGCCCACCGCGATCTGGAATTTGGGCGTCCGCTGAAGTTCCTTGCCGGTATTGTTTACGCCAGCAAAAGTGAAGCTGTCGTAAGTGGCATCAAGATAGGTGCCGCTTAGCCAAGCCCGCAATTGTGGTGTCGGCGCAAATTGAAGATCGGACTCAATGCCCTTGATGCTCGCGCTCGCAGCGTTGCTGATGACGTTGCAAAGACATGAAGCCAATGTCTGTTGAACTTGTAGATTTTTGTATTCCATCATGAAAAGCGCGGAGTTCCAGCGTACCGAACGGTCGAACAGTTCTGCCTTATAACCAACTTCATAGTTGGTGACGTTTTCAGGTTCATAGGCGGTATTCGCTGCAACGGCCTTCGACGCATTGTTTTGAAAGCCACCGCCCTTAAATCCACGCGAAATGGTCGCATAGGCCATCATGTCGTCATTGGGTGTCCAGGTCAAAGTTGCTTGCGGCGTGAATGCGTCCCAAGATTTGCCATAAGGCGTTTTGAAGGCTTCCGTAAGGGGGGTCAGTGGGGCGGCGTCGGTGGGCTTGTAACGGTCGCCTGTTGCAACGACGAAGCCTTGCTGATTTCCGGTCTTACTATCGTGGGTATAGCGCACACCGCCGTCTAACTTTAGCGTGTCCGACAGGCGGTAAGTAAGCTGAGCAAATACGGCATAATCTTCGTTATGACCGGCATCGGTCCAGTGAGATTCGCCGCTCAGTGTTGGAAGCACGAGCGATTCACCCCAGAAGCGGTTGCGTTGTGTGACGTTGCTCTTCAGGTAGAAAGCGCCGACGATCCAGTTCAGCTTGGCGCTATCATCGGTGGACTGCACGCGGAACTCTTGCGTAAAGAAATTACCCGTTTCACGGAAGTTGACAGGTTCAGCGAAAAGCAAACTTGCCCCAACACTCGCGAGTTCGGCAGACGTGAGGTTGAAACCATTGTCCGGTCCAAGACTGGTCTGATCGTACAGCGTAAAGGCTTTGTTGTTCCGATAGCCGGTGTTGCTTGTAAGCTTGATTGATTGGCTTAATTCTTGTTCCAGCTTTAGAATGAAGCTGTAATTGTCGCGCGTAGCGGACTGTGGGGTCGGGGCAGCGTCGCCTTTAAACTGCGGCCATACTGGGAAGCCTTCGCGCGGGCCGAGCGTCCTGCCAAGCCGCTGGCTGATCAGCTTGCGTGTTCCCGACCAAATGGTAGCGCCGGGAGGGCTTGTGGGACTTTCGACGCCAACGCGGAGAACACCGTCATCACTAGTTTGCGAATAATCCGCAATAAACAAAGCGTTGAAACCTGAACCTGCGGGTTCATAGGCCAGTTGGAAGCGCGCTTGCGTGGAATCCAAATTTTCTAGATTTACATTATGGAGGATATCCCGGGCATAACCAGAATGATTGATAGACTGGAAGGAAATGCGGCCAGAAATGTCGTCCGTTATGGCCCCGTTGATAAATCCATTAAATTGCCGAAGGCTGTAGTTGCCAATGGAAGCGTTAACGGCACCCGAAAACTCTTGGCTTGGCTTGTTGCTTATGATGTTGACGGCACCGCCCGCAACGTTTTTACCCAGCAACACGCCCTGAGGCCCGCGGACGACTTCAATCCGTGCCACATCGTAGAATGCAGTGTTTAGGACCCCGGAGCGGGCAACGTAAACATCGTCAACAAAAGTTGATACAGATTGGTCGGCAGTTGGCCCAGTCAGGCGCGTATTCACAACACCGCGAATGTTAATCTCGTTTGCCTGCGGCGAGTTTGCCGTGAACGAAATGCCTGTCATGGTTTGGGCTAGGTCATTAATCGAAAGGACCCGATCTTTTGCCAGTGTGGCGCCCGTTATGGCTGAAATCGCTAATGGTGCATCTTGCACATTTTCTTCACGCTTCTGCGCGGTCACAACAATCTCTTCGAGATTTGATGCCTTGGTTGTACTTGTTTGGGCAACTGCCGCGGCAGGTAATGCTAAGCCAACGCTAAGTATTGCCAATGCTGATGATGTTTGCAAAAATTGTAGTCTCATAAAACCCTCCCAAGGTGAACATGATTCAATCTTAACGCCGAATCACTTGCATAAAAAAACCTACATCACAGTTATGCGGCAATAGTTTGATTGTGCAAGTGATTAGTTATCACCGACTAGGCCTCCCAAAGCGAAAGCGGAAAATGCCGCCAGCCGCATCCTTGTAACTGTGCCGCACAAAGCTAATTTTCGACGCTTTCTGTGACGCCGACGAGTAGCGTGAAGGGCCTGCGGGCTGCAGCCAGCGCCGCAACTCCTAATGGAATAGCGACCGCGCATAAGATACCTACGGCAACGCCGATCTTGGTTGGGTCCTTCAGCCAATGGTCACTGATAAGTGCCGCAACCGTTGGGCCGATCGTAAAGGCAACGAGGTTTCCAATCAGAAAGTACAGCGCCAGCACTCGCGCGCGCAACCGGTTCGGCGTTACGGATAAAAAAGTTGCTGCGGGAAGGCCTTGGAAC
>CAIJLW010000058.1 GCA_903821685.1 uncultured Sphingomonadales bacterium
AGAAGCTGCGGCTAAGAAATAAGATAGGGGCGACGACTTCGCTCTTGTCATGCCTGCCCCGCTTCCCGATATGGGGTGGCGGGGTTTGACATTTCTAGGGTTCGTCCAGATACAGTCAGGCGGAATTTTTGGGTTAAGCCGCTGCACGATTGATGTGCATTCGGCTTTCATCCGGGCATAAGGAAAGTATCTCATGGCATCTAGGGCCGACCAAATGGCCTCGAACCTCAATTTATCGAAGTTCGGGCAGGCAACAGAGCTTAAGAACCGTATTTGGTTCACCATAGGCGCGCTGATCGTTTTTCGGTTACTAAGTTTCGTGCCGCTGCCGGGCGTAGATCCAATCGCGCAGGCTGCCCTCTATGCAAACAATGCCGCCGGCGGTGTTCTTGATATTTTCAATACCTTCTCGGGCGGTAGCCTTGAGCGCATGAGCCTCATCGCGCTTGGCGTTATGCCTTATATCACGGCTTCGATTGTGGTGCAGCTTGCCTCCTCACTTTCGCCAACGCTCGCTGCCATCAAGAAAGAGGGCGAGAGCGGGCGCAAGAAGTTGAACCAATATACGCGCTACGGAACCGTATTTCTGACCGCTGTTCAGGGCTATTTCTTGGCGGCGGGCCTCGAAAGCCTCGCGGCCGCCAACGGGATTAGCGCGGTGGTAGAACCAGGCCTCATGTTCCGTGTCGTTGCGACCATCAGCTTGATTGGTGGCACCATGTTCCTGATGTGGCTGGGTGAGCAAATTACCTCGCGGGGCATTGGTAACGGTATTTCGCTTATCATTATGGCGGGTATCGTGGCGCAAATGCCACGCCTATTCGCGCAATTGCTTGAAGGCGGACGGACGGGATCAATTAGTGGATTTCTGATTGTTGGTTTTCTTCTGATGTTTGTTGGGTTGACGCTGCTTATCTGCTTTATGGAGCGGGGCCAGCGCCGGGTGCTCATTCAGTATCCGAAGCGCGCAACTCAGCGCGGCATGATGCAAGCTGACCGCAGCCATCTGCCATTGAAGATCAATACAGCGGGTGTCATTCCACCTATTTTTGCATCATCATTGTTGCTTTTGCCTATAACGATCACCCAGCTGGGCGGTAACAAGGTTGCAGGCGAAAGCGCTATGGGTGACTTCGTCATTTCGTTGAACCAGTATCTAGCCCATGGACAGCCAGTCTATCTGGCGCTTTACGGTCTCGGCATCATCTTCTTCTGTTTTTTCTATACTGCGGTCGTGTTTAATCCGGAAGAAACATCGGAGAATTTAAAGAAGGCTGGTGGCTTTATTCCGGGTATTCGTCCCGGCAAGAACACAGAGTCATATCTCGACTATGTTCTGACTCGTATCACGGTCCTTGGCGCGGCGTATCTGACGTTGGTGTGCTTGTTGCCTGACTATGTTATGGGCCAAACCGGCCAACAACAATTCTTTGCTATTGGTGGAACGAGTTTACTCATTTTGGTGAACGTCACCATCGACACAATATCACAGATCCAGAGCCACTTGTTGGCCCACCAATATGGGGACCTGCTGAAAAAGGCTAAGTTGAAGGGTGGACGCGCCCGCTAAGTGGTGCGACATCGAAACGAACGGGGAAACGTTTCATGAATATCATCCTTTTGGGACCTCCGGGTGCAGGCAAGGGAACTCAGGCCGCGTTTCTCGTCGAGAAATATGGCATGGTGCAACTGTCGACTGGCGACATTCTGCGCGCGGCTGTCAAAGCCGGAACCGACGTTGGCAAAATGGCTGACGAAATCATGAAAGCGGGGAAGTTGTTTCCGGACGAGCTTATGGCGGAAATCCTTGGCGAACATATGAACGCCATCCCCGCGGCCAAAGGTTTGATCTTCGACGGCTATCCACGCACTGCACCTCAAGTTGCGCTTTTGGATGGCCTCCTTTCGGCCTGCAACCGCACGCTCGACCATGTCATCGAACTGGTTGTTGATGAGGATGCGTTGGTTGATCGTGTCGTTGGCCGCTTCACGTGCGCGAACTGTAGTGATGGGTATCACGACGTCTTCAAGCAGCCATTGGTTGCTGGCACATGCGACAAATGCGGCGCCCATGAATTTAAGCGCCGTCCAGATGATAACGAAGAAACAGTACGCACGCGCATGGCCGAATATAGGGCAAAAACGGAACCGATCTTGCCTCTATATGATGCACGCGGTCTTGTAAGTCGTGTCGATGGCATGGCGCCCATTGAACATGTGACTGCGGCGATCGGCGTCATCACGGGCTAAGGTTGCTGGGCATCCTTATCCGGAAGCAAGTTCAAGGTGACGGATATGGAAACGGTTGTTACAAAACGATCCCATGAAATATGCGTTCGTAACCCTCGCCCTTTTGGCTGCAACATCGACGCCTGCGCTTGGCGAAGTCAAAGCTGATTCAGAAGACGGTTTCAATATCATCCATGTTGCCACTGTAAACGCGTCGCCGGACGAAATCTGGAGGCGGTTGCTTTCGCCTAAAGATTACTGGAACAAAGCGCACAGCTGGTCGGGTTCAACCGCAGGTTTTTATATAGATGCGCAGGCCAATGGATGCTTCTGTGAACTGTTTCAGGAAACGGATTCAAACGGCAAGGTGAAGACGGTCGGTAGCGTCGAGCATATGCGGGTCATTTTTGCCCAGCCGGGCAAAGTGTTGCGGATGCAGGGGGCGCTTGGCCCGCTTCAGTCGGAGGCCGTGATTGGCACGCTTACAGTTGCTATCGCGCCTACAAAGGAGAGCACGGAAACAACGGTGAGCTTCTCCTATGTCGTAGGCGGATACATGCGTTACAAAGTGCCTGAGATAGCACCCGCCGTCGACAAAGTGTTGGGTGAGCAATTCAAGAATATGTTGTCGCTATTTGCCGCAAAAGAGGACGAGGCGCCAAAATCAGATGGCTTCCGACTTGATGTTGAAAAAATTGCTGATCCCGCAGCGCGTGACGTCGGCCCCTCGGATACAGATACTTCTTTGGATGACGCCCCTGGCGACGTTTTCATACCCGAAGCACATCCGTCGGAGCCTCGATAATTGGTTGCGGGGGGCACGGCACGCGGTGCGCGGAATAAGGTCGAAATTGGCTGGTGCGAGATGGTCGATATTCCAAGCCTTGGCCTGTCACAAGTGCATGCCAAAATGGACACAGGCGCTGTCACATCATCCATTCACGCTACCAGGATTAAACCAGTATCGCGTGATGGTAAGCCATATGTTGAATTCTGGTTCCGGTTGAATTCTGGCGAAAAACCAAAGCGCTATGAGGCGCCGGTGGTTGATCGGCGCGTGGTGCGTTCGTCAAATGGCGAAAAACAGGACCGCTATGTCATCTCGGCGCAATTTTGTTTTGGTAAACTCTGCTGGAACGGACAGCTCACCCTAGCAAACCGGCGTTCAATGGCCTTTCCCTTGCTAATTGGTCGGCGAACGCTAAGGCGCGGCTTTCTCGTCAACAGCGGGCGACGATGGGTACTGGGGAAACCCGCCATTTAAGAGAGCATAAGCACATGAAAATCGCTATGTTGGCGCGAAACGCCAATCTTTATTCCCATAAAAGGCTTGTCGAAGCTGCGCAGGCGCGCGGCCATGACATTGAAGTTTTGAATACCTTGCGCGTGACGATGAACATCACATCGCATCGACCTGAAGCATATTATCAAGGTGCAAAGCTCGGCAAATATGACGCGGTCATTCCGCGTATCGGTGCGTCGATTACCTTTTATGGTTTGGCTGTGCTGCGCCAGTTTGAGATGATGAATGTGTGGTCGCTGAACGAAAGCGTTGCCATTGGCCGCTCGCGTGACAAATTGCGGTCATTGCAAATCTTGGCGCGCAAGGGGCTTGGGCTTCCAGTGACCGCCTTTGCCCATGACCCACGGCAGACTGACGAAGTCATCCAGATGGTCGGCGGCGCGCCTGTGGTTATCAAGCTTCTAGAGGGCACCCAGGGCATCGGCGTGGTCTTGGGTGAGACCGAAAAGTCAGCCCGTTCGGTCATTGAGGCGTTTCGCGGTGCAAACGTGAACATCCTAGTTCAGGAGTTTATCAAGGAAGCCAATGCGACGGATATCCGATGCTTTGTCATTGGCAATAAGGTTGTCGCGTCGATGCAACGCAAGGGAGCCGAAGGCGATTTTCGGTCAAACCTGCATCGCGGCGGATCGGCAGAAGCCATCAAAATCACGCCGGAGGAACGATCAACTGCGGTGCGCGCGGCCCATGCCATGGGGCTAAATGTGGCTGGCGTTGACATGTTGCGGTCTAATCATGGTCCGGTCATCATGGAAGTGAATAGCTCGCCTGGACTAGAAGGTATTGAAAAAGCCAGTGGCAAAGACATTGCCAGCAGGATTATCGAGTTCATCGAAGAAAATGCCAGTGATGGCAAAACCAAGACGAAAGGCAAGGGATAGTGCGCCTCTGGCCTTGACAGGCGGTGCGACTCACCGTAAGGGCGGATCATTCCAAACATCTGGTACAGCCAGCAGCGCTTTAATGCGTCCGCTGGTTTTGTGCGTTTCGGGATATCATCAGCGTTGAGATAGGGTTCGTCCTTTCGGGGGCACCTGTGGAGCAGGAGTAAATAAATTGGCACGTATTGCCGGAGTTAACATTCCAACCAACAAGCGCGTGATCATTGCGCTTACCTACATTCACGGTATCGGCCGCACAAAGGCTGTCGAAAT
>CAIJLW010000059.1 GCA_903821685.1 uncultured Sphingomonadales bacterium
GGCACTGGCTCTGCACCGCTGGACCGATAAGGGCTTGGTGACCTTTTTTGATATTGTCGAAGATTATGAAGTTCTAGCAAGATTTGATGGGAAAATGCAGGGGCTCGTCCGCCATCTGATTGATGAGCGGCCGGAATGAATTCGGCAAAGTTCCCCGCGCGACAAATTCATATGCTCGTGGTAACATTACAGAGACTACGCACAGATTTCCGCTTTTCCGCTCTTCCAACATGCGCCTGACCTGTTCATCACGCCTAAAGTTACATGCGCGGTCAGGTTAACAACATCATGGGCGTAATCCGCAACGGACACACGCACTGCATTGATTGAGCCGTCATTGACGGGAGGCCGTTAGCCCAAAAAGCGACACCCATAAAATCGGTTGGTATCGCCTTTACCCCAATAATAGAGGCGCAAGCTTAAAGCGTTGCCATGCGGCATCACCAAATTGCGATGCCTGAAAAATCGCAGCGCGGCGGTGGAGGCCCGCGTCGCAATCATGCGTAAAACCGAATCCACCATGAAACTGGATCGCGCGGTCAGCGGCAAAGCTGTAGGTCGCGTCAGCCGCAGCCTTTGCCATGCGTACGGCGATTTCGCCAACGCCTTGGTCGCTAAAGCTGTTTGCTGCGCTGTACAAATGCGAGCGCGCTTTTTCATATTCGACATAGGCGTCAACGGTCGGGTGCTTCAGCGCCTGATATTCGCCGATAATCTTTCCGAACTGCTTGCGGGTTTGCAGATAGCTTACCGTATAGTCGATCACGCTTTGCGAACCACCACACATTTCCGCGCTTTGCAGAAGGTTTGCGGCCTGCTCAATATGCGACAGTGTTGAGGATGTTCGCGCAATTTCCAACAAAGCTGCGCGTGATACGACCAAGCCATTCAACGACAGAGCAAAGCTGCGTCTTGTTTCGTCGATAATCGCTTCACGGCGCAGGCGTCCAGCGACGTCGGCGGCGGTCAGCAGAACTAGGGCTGGCCTGCCATCCAGCATAACCGATGCAATGACGATGTCCGCGGTCTGCGCCCATGCGACAAACAGCTTCTCGCCAGACAGATGGACTGCGTCACCCTCAACCGTTGCTGTGGCTGTGATATTCTGAAGATCCCAGTCGCCATGCGCTTCGGAAAGGGCCAGAGTGCCAATGGCGCCTTCGGCAAGCTTGGGTAGCCAGTGTGCCGTTTGCTGCTCACCACCGCCTATAATGAGTGCCTGTGCAGCCAAGGTCGATGACACCAATGGCGATGCCATAAGGTGGCGCCCCATTTGCTCGACGACAGGAACGACCTCAGCCAGCGAAAGGCCAACGCCCCCATGCGCCTCTGGTATCGCAATCGCGGTCCAGCCCAAGGCGGCCATTTCGGCCCAGACGTCGGCATCATAGCCCAAATCGCTGTCCATCAGCTTGCGGACGCGGGCAATAGGCGATTTGTCGCGGCAAAAGCTCGTGGCTACGTCAAGCAGCTCAATCTGTTCTTCGCTATATCCCAAGCCAGCCATCTGCATGTCATTCTCTCCTCGCGCCTCTGCATCCTCTATGGCGCGAGGCATGGCAAGAAATCAAGGCGATTTAACCGGTCGATTAAAAGCGGAGCCTAGGCCTGCTCAAGAATCCTTCGGCCAGGCCGTACTTTCATTTTATGCCCTGTCTTGGTGGCGAGTGACAGATCCTTGACCGTCTGCATAAACACCCATTCGTTCGTTGCCGCCTGCGGGGTGAGAGCCAGATGCATGTAGCCGCGGTTGGATGTATCGACCCAGCGCAATTCCTGTTTGCTGGCGTCAAGCAAACTGCGCGCGACGACGGCAGGGTCAGTGAACGGAATCGCGCTTTCAAAGCCCGGCGACGAGACGCTGTGGCCGCCAAATTCAACGCCGGCTGGCTTCCCGCCTTCGGGCAAGTCAAAGGCCCAGCCATTGTGGCTGTCACCTGTGATCACGACCAAGTTTGCATCTGCGCGTTGGGCTGCTGCCAAAATGCGCGAACGCGCTTCGGGGTAACCACCCCAATTGTCGAGATTGTTCGGCAGGCCCGCCTTTGTTGCGGCAATGCCCTGCCGCACATAACTTACCGCGCGTTCAGGCGCAAATTTGGCGACCCAATCCATGGCGGTTTCCGGAGTGTAACTATACCCCATGTTCGTTCCGGTTCCAAGCAAGGCCCAAGTCGACTTGTCACCCATCATGGACCGCGAGAGCCATGCTTCTTGTTCGGTTCCAAACATCGTCATGGAAGGATCGCGCCACGCGCCATCACGAAATTCCGCAAATGCCTTTGCAGGATCGCCAGCGCGCGCCAGTTCGCCATAGGTATATGGCTTAGAACGGGCAATCTCGCGCGTATCCGTGCGGTAATAAGTTGCAAGGTCACCGATTGCATATTCTTTCCATGGCTGTTCACCAACGGGCAACCATTCGCGCCATACCTGCATCGCTGCGTTGCGCCGCGCGCTCCAGTCGCCTTCATCGACGCCGTGGTTCTGCGCGCCACCTTCCCAACTGTCATTGGCCGTTTCATGGTCGTCCGTGTTGACGATCATCGGGAAGTTCGCATGCAGCGCTTGCAGCTGTGCATCCACGCGATAGCTTGCGTAACGCAGACGGTAATCCGCCAGCGTCAGGATTTCGTTTGCCGGGAAAAGGCGCGCTGCAAACTTTGCGCCGCCGTCATATCCCCCACGGCCATATTCATAGATATAGTCGCCCATGTGGAGCACCAGATCGATGTCATCACGCGCCGCAGCATGGCCGTATGCATTGAATTCGCCAAAGCCCAGATTGGAGCAAGAGAAGACCGCAATGTTGAACTTTGCGGTCTTGCCAACGGGCAAAGTCTTGGTCCGGCCAATCGGCGATATGCTGCCATCGGGTGCAATGAAACGGAACCAATGCCACTTGCCGGGCGCGAGATTGTCGACGGTAATCTTGACCGTATGGTCGCGCCAGGGTCCAGTCACCATTTGTCCGCCGCCTGCAATTTTTACAAAATCACGGCTTTCGGAAATTTCCACGCGCACTTTGGATGGTCCACCGGTGGGGTTCAAATAACGCGTCCACAAAAGAACCGAGTCAGGGCCCGGCTCGCCGCTGGCCACATTATGGGTAAATCCGGTAAGGCCAAGCAGCGTTTGGGCCATAACCGCGCCGCCGGGCAGCAACAGTCCGCCAATACCGAATCCAGCGGTTGCAAGCAAAAGACGGCGGTTGATTAACAATGACATTTCTAGATTCCCCTTTTGCGTTTTAGCAATCCCTGCGGCGCATGGTCCCGATGCTATGCAAAACGCGCTAATCAATTGCTGTTGCAGCCTTATGACAGGCGCATTTGCCGGCTCAAATAAAATTATCCAGCCACTTTTCGGCCAAAGCCTCCGCTTCGCCGACGCTGAAGGGGGCATTGCCAAGGCTCAGCTCCAACCAAAGGCCGTCGACTAACGCCGTTAACGCAACTGCCGCCAATCGCGCGTCCTGAGGCGCGTTTGGACAGGCGCAGATCAGGCGTTCGATGTCTTGGCGGTTCTCGGCGTAAATTTCGTCATGGATTGCGCCGATGGCTGGAACCGTGCGCGACAGGCTCCAAAACGCCAGCCATGTGGCCAGCAAAGCAGGGTCAGCAATCGGCGCACGAAAGCTTGCGGTGACAAAGGCCAGCAATCTGCCACGCGGATTGTCCGCCGGTATATCCTCCACGGCGGCATGCATCGCGGCGGCAACGCGTGCGCCAGTGGCACGATAGGTCGCGGCCACCAATGCATCAATACCATCGAAATAGTGCCGCAGAAGACCGGCCGAAACGCCAGCTTCCACACAAATGGCGCGCACGGATGTCCCATGGGCGCCGCGCGTCGCAAGGCATCGCGCCGTTGCCGCAATCAAGGCGTCGCGTCGGGTATCGGCGCTTTCGCGGGTGAAGACTTGTCGCACGGTCATGGCGCTGTTATACACTCGTATAACAAGGGGAGCAAGATGTCCGAATCGGACTTACACAATATGCGCGATGATCTTGATGGCTGGAGCCTTCCGGCTTGGACCTATGATGATCCTGAATTCGCAGCGCTTGAGGTGGACCGCATTTTCCGCCCGTCATGGCAGGTCGTATGCCATGTCAGCGACGTTGCGAACGCGGGCGACTGGCACAGCCTTGATTATATCGGCGAGAGCGTGATCGTCGTTCGCGGCAATGACGACGTGCTGCGCGCCTTTACCAATGTCTGCCGTCACCGCGGAAGCCGTTTGGTTGACGGCTCTGACGGATGTGCGAAAAAGCTCGTCTGCCCTTATCACGCATGGACCTATGATCTTGATGGCCGCTTGACCGGCGTGCCCGACAGCGCATCTTACCCAACGCTCGACAAGAGCAAGGCGGGCCTTGTGCCCGTCGATATGGAAATCTGGCGCGGGTTCATATTTGTCCGCCTTGAAGGCGATGGCCCCTCGGTCGCGGACATGATGGCCCCGTATGAGGCCCAAGTCGCGCCGTACCGCTTTGAGGAACTCAAAGCGCTTGGCCGCGTCACCATGCGGCCGCGCGATGTGAACTGGAAAAATGTCGGCGACAATTATTCGGATGGCTTGCACATACCCGTTGCGCATCCCGGCCTCACGCGCTTGTTCGGCAAAAGCTATGGCATAGAAGCAGAGCCGCATGTTGACCGCATGTGGGGCGATCTTGTCGACCGGCCATCGGCCAACTGGTCCGAGCGCGGATACCAGAATCTCCTACCTTCGGTGCCCCATCTGCCTGAGGCCAACCAGAAACGCTGGCTGTATTTCAAGCTGTGGCCGTCGGTCGCGTTCGACATTTATCCTGACCAAGTGGATTTCATGCAATGGCTGCCCACTGGCCCCAACAGCTGCGTCATTCGCGAGATCAGTTATGTGCTGCACGATGACCGCCGCGAAATGCGAGCGGCACGTTACCTCAACTGGCGGATCAACCGGCAGGTCAATGCAGAGGACACCGTCCTCATCACCCGCGTGCAGCAAGGCATGGCAAGCCGCAGCTTTTCGATAGGCCCGCTATCCGACAAAGAAGTGTGCCTGAAAAGCTTCTGCCGCCAAATCCGCAACATCATTCCCGAGGCCCGCCTCGAACAGCGCCCCGCAACGGGCTGGAGCAAAAAATGACCAAAAAATATGACGCCCTCATCATTGGCGCTGGCCATAACGGCCTCGTTTGCGCCTTTTATCTGGCACGCGCCGGCCTGAAGGTCCGGATTGTCGAACGCCGCGATGTTGTCGGCGGCGCTGCTGTGACCGAAGAGTTCCACCCCGGTTTCCGCAATTCGGTCGCAAGCTATACGGTAAGCCTGCTTCAGCCGAAGGTCATTTCGGACATGAAGCTGGTCGACCATGGCTATCGCGTAATCGAACGGCCCATTTCCAATTTCCTGCCACAGGAAGATGGCGGCTATCTGAAACTCGGGGGCGGGTTGGAAAGAACTCAGGCCGAGTTCGCGCGCTTTTCAAAGCATGACGCGGCGGTGCTGCCGCAATATTATGAAATGCTTGAGGGCGTCGCCGACGTCCTGCGCGACCTTGCATTGCGGTCGCCGCCCAATGTCGGTGATGGCCTTAAAACTTTAATCGACGCCGCAGTGCAGGGCCGCGGCTTGATGAAGCTTAATCTGTCGCAGCAACGCGATGTGTTGGAACTGTTCACGAAATCAGCGCGCAGCTTCTTGGACAGCTGGTTCGAGAGCGAAGCCGTGAAAGCGGCATTCGGCTTTGACGCTGTTGTCGGCAATTATGCCAGCCCCGATACGCCGGGCAGTGCTTATGTATTGCTGCACCACGTCTTTGGTGAAGTGAATGGAAAGAAGGGCGCATGGGGCCACAGCATTGGCGGCATGGGTACCATCACGCAGATCATGGCCAAGGTCTGCCGCGATCTTGGCGTAGAAATCAGCCTCGAGGCGCCTGTCTCACGCGTATTGGTGGATGGCGAAAAGGTTGCGGGCGTCCGCCTGGAAAGCGGTGAGGAAATCGTTGCCGACCGCGTCATTTCCAATGTCGGGCCAAAACTGTTGTACGAACGCATGTTCGACGATGCCGACCTGAAGCCTGAATTCAAACGCCGCGTAAAGGGTTTCAAGGCAGGCAGCGGCACATTCAGGATGAATGTCGCCTTGTCGGAATTGCCCAAATTCACCTGCCTGCCCGAAGCTGGCGAACATCATCAATCGGGCATCATCATTGCGCCAACGCTCGATTATATGGACCGCGCATTTTTGGATGCGAAGCGTGACGGTTGGTCGCAAAAGCCAATCGTAGAAATCCTGATCCCGTCCACCGTCGACGACAGCCTTGCGCCTGCGGGACAACATGTCGCCAGCCTATTCTGTCAGCAATTTGCGCCAGAGTTACCCGCCAATGCGGATGGCACGCCGCGCGATTGGGACGCCGAAGAGGGCAAGGCCGCAGACGATATCATCAGCACAGTTGAGGCCTATGCACCCGGCTTCCGCGCGTCCGTTTTGGGTCACCAAATTCTTAGCCCCAAGGGACTTGAGCGCAAATTCGGTTTGGTCGGCGGCGACATCATGCATGGCAATATGAGCCTTGACCAATTATGGTCTGCCCGCCCGATATTGGGCCATGGCGCCTATCGTGGTCCGCTTAAGGGCCTATACATGTGCGGCGCAGGCAGCCACCCGGGTGGCGGCGTCACGGGCGCACCGGGGCATAACTGCGCGGCAGAAGTGTTGGCCGACCGGAGTATATTCAAACGGATATTTGCCTGAGGACTTGGCCTGAGGACTTTAGCGGGGGACAATGAAAAAGCCGGACCTTTTCAGATCCGGCTTCTCCTCCCCTGTTGCCAGTGGCAACAAACTTAAATTGAA